>NZ_JAWPOH010000044.1:0-33834 GCF_037671525.1 Methylobacter svalbardensis | reverse complement strand
TTGCGTCTCTGCCCAACCTTGACATGATTCAGGTATGCTTGATTTTGGCGACTTGGCTAGGTTTTCGATTAGCTTTATGGCTCTATTCTTTAGTCGTTTATCACCTAAATCTAAATTACGAAATTCTCTATTTGCCCAATTCATAGCTAAAATGATTCTACTTTACTAAATCTTAACAACTTGTGTGTAAGGAGATGGGACGATCCCAGGCTTCGGATCGTTCCGGCAGCGCCACGCAGTGACATCGACCGCCGCTTCGGTCGGGCCGTATAAATTATGCAGCACGGCGGCAGGCAGGCAGTTTTGCGCTCGCACTTGCAGCGCAGGCGGCAGGGCTTCGCCGCTGCACAGTATCCGGCGCAAGGACCGGCACTTTTCCGCATCGATATGCTCCAGAAATAGCTGCAACATCGACGGCACAAAATGCAGCGTGGTGACGCCGGTCTGTTCGATCAAATCCATCAGGTATTGCGGCTCCTGATGGCCCTTGGGTTTCGCCAGGACTAATCCGGCGCCCGCCAGCAGCGGTAAAAAGAACTCCCAGACCGACACATCGAAACTAAACGGCATTTTTTGCAGCACCCGGTCGGCGGCGCTCAGACGATATTCGCTTTGCGCCCATAACAGGCGGTTGACCACGCCGCCGTGCTGGTTCATCGCCCCTTTCGGCCTGCCGGTCGAACCGGAGGTGTAAATCACATAGGCAAGATGGCCGGGCGTCAGGCCCAGCGCCATGGGGTCGGGATTGTGATCGGGCTCGCTGTCGATAGCTTTGGCATTCTCCTGATCGTCCAACACGATCATCGGCATCTGTGCTGCATCCGCCGTAGGCAAGCGTCCTAACAAACCGCGTTGGGAAATCAGCGCCGCCGGTAAGCAATCGCCGAACATATATTCCAGGCGTTCGGCCGGATAATCGGGATCGAGCGGCACATAAGCCGCACCGGCTTTAAGAACCGCCAATAAGCCGACCACCATGTCGAAACCGCGCTCCAGACAAATTGCGACGCGGTCTTCACAGCGCACACCCAGCGACAGCAGACGATGGGCCAGTCGGTTGGCGCGACGGTTCAATTGCTGGTAACTGATGGTTTGGCCCTGATAAAGCAACGCGCAGGCTTCGGGGGTTTTCCCGGCTTGCCGCTCGAACAAACGATGAATCAATTGCTCAGAACTGTAATCGGTTGCGGTAGCGTTGAATTCGTCCAGCAGTTGCCGGCGTTCCTTTAAAGGCAGCAACGCTAAACGATTTAACGGCGTAGCGGAATTATCGGCGGCGGCCGTCAACAGCATTTGCAGATGTCCGGCCATTCGGGCAATCGTCTCGGCTTCGAATAAGTCGGTGCTGTATTCGAAACTGCCGAGCAGCTTGCCGTCGCGTTCATCGATAAACAAGCTCAGGTCGAATTGGGCGATCCGGTTGTTCATCGTCAACGGCGTCACCGTCACATCCTGCATCCGAAAATCCGGCAGCGGCACATTCTGCACCGCCAGCATCACCTGGAACAAAGGCGTATGGCTGGTGTTGCGGACCGGACTCAGCGCTTCCAGCAATTGGCCGAAAGACAGCTCCTGATGGTTTTGATCCTGCAGAGCCTGCTCGCGCAGTTGCAACAGCAGTTGCGAAAACGTCATATCCGGTTCCAGCCGGCAACGCAGCACCAGCGTATTGACAAAAAAACCGATCAACGCCGCGGTCTGGCTTTGACTGCGCCCGGCAACCGGATAACCGATGCAGATGTCCCTGCTGCCGGTATAACGGTACAGCAGCGCGTTGAACGCGGCGGCCATCACCATGAACAGCGTGACCTTGTATTGTTTGGCCAGTTCTTTCAGCGCACGACTCAATTCGGCGGAAAATCCGAAACCATGCACCTCGCCACGGTAGCTGGGCACCGGCGGTCTTGGCCGGTCGGTCGGCAATTCCAGCAACGGCGGCGCGCCTGTCAGTTTATGCCGCCAATACTCCAGATGTTTGGCCCACTTCTCCTGCTGCCCATGTTGCCATACGCAATAGTCTCCGTATTGAATCGGCAACTCCGGCAAGGCCGGCGGCTTGCCCTGGCTGTATGCGCGATACAATGCGGCAACTTCCTGCATCAGCACGCCGACCGACCAGCGGTCCGAGACGATATGGTGCAATGTCAACAGCAGAATATGCCGCCGCGGACCCAATATGGCCAGCAGCGCCCGCAGCGGCGGCTGTTCGGCAAGCCGGAACGGAAGCCGGATAAAATCGTCGGCGCAGTGTTGGAACTGTTCTATCGCCCTGTCCGGGGCGATATCCGCAAGATCCTGGCAAGCCAGCGGCAAGCCTGCGCTGGGCAACACCTGCTGACCCTCGGCGACAAACCGGCTACGCAGGATTTCATGGCGCCTGACCACCTCGTCCAGACTGTGCTGCAAGGCTTGCATATTCAACAAACCGTCGAATTACACGGCTCCGGCAACGTTGTAAATAGGATTATCCGGTTCCAGCTGCGACATGATCCACAAGCGCTCCTGCGAATACGATAAAGGTATCGGTTGGCCGGCGCTACGTTTGGCGATTACGCCGTCGGCCGTGGCGTCGGTTCTTCTGAGTCTGGCGATCAGCTGCGCGCGATTAGCTTGCTGCTGCTTATTCTGTATCGTTGTATCGGTCATGATTTTTCTATCCTCGTTCCCACGCGCTGCGTGGGAATGCATTGCAGGACGCGCTGCGTCCCGTATTAGTAAGATGCCTGATTTCTATACGCTAATCGTGACTCACGGCGCAGCGCGCCTTGACTGCATTCCCACGCAGCGCGTGGGAACGAGAGAACGCATGGGAACGAGAGCTTTCGTGCTTTTCGTGCTTTTCGTGGACAAATCGTCGGTTTTAGAATCAATCGCCCAAATGAATCTCGTCCCGTCCGTACAACCTGCGCGCATCGGCATAACCTCTACGCCGGCAGGCCTCCAGCACCTTGCCGATTTCCCTGATATAGGCGTCGTCGTCTTCCGACTCCAGGGCCATGAAATATTGCAGCCAGGGTTCGCGGCCTATGGCATAGATATAAACCCGCTCGGTTTGCACGGCATCCAGCAAGTTCATAGCCGCATCGGCATCGCTGCCTTTCGAGCGCCGCGACTGGCAATGCTTGTGCTCGGGCAGTTTCGGCAGCAACGGCCCGTACACCCAGGACAACGGCGCGCCTATGCATTCCATGCCTAAAAATACGGTCTGGATGGGACCGTACTCCGCGCACAGATTCTCGTACATGCGCCGGTCCAGGCAGTTGGAATCGGCGGCAAACAGCAGGCGCTGCTCACCGGCGCTGATCAGGTAAGCGCTTTTGGAAAACGGCAGGTCGTTATGTTCGCCGAGAAACGGCGCGGCAACGAAAGCACCGCCGGGAAACGGGGTAGTATCCAGCGGATCGACTTCGATCACATCAGTAAAACCCAGCTCGCGGGCCAGCAGCTTCATCGAAATGTCGCCGTAGAAAATGCCGGAGCTTTTCGGCACCACCAGACAACCGATTTTGTGCCGAAGGCGCAGCAATGTTTCAAATACGTAGTGATCGTGATGAACATGGGTGATCAGCACATAATCGATATGCGGCGGCAAGTCCTGAAAGCTGTAACGGTCGATGCCGCCCTGGCTGGGCTGCACGACAATAAACGGGTCGATCAGAATCGCAACGCCGTTATATTCGACCAGCACGCTGGCATGCCCGAGATAGCGCACCCGTACGCCGCTGCCTCGCCAGGCTTCGGCTGTGCTCGGCGGTTGGTCGGTCAGCAGCTCGATCAGCTTTTTGTCGTCACCGACATCGAGTCCCAACACCTCGCGTATATAAGCCAAGGATTGCGGCCGGCTATCCAGTTTGAACAGTTCGTCGATTTTCGCTTGGGCAAACGGTATGGTCCATTCGATGCTGTCGTGTTCCGGCAGGCGCGGCGTACTCATGTAATAAGGCCGGGCGCGGTCATGAGTCTGGGTAAACAGGCGTAGCGATTGCAGGTGGTTTTTGTAATGCGGACTCTTGTAAAACAGGCTTTCGATGCAGCGCACGATAGGCCGGTTGTTGTAGTCGTACAGCAATTCGACACAGCCGCGCATCGACTCCGGCAGCATCGCGTAATACGGCTCCAGGCTTTGGCCTGCGGCCTCCCGGTCCAGCAGGTTCTGGAAGTCGATCAAATCCTGCGCCATTTGCAGGTTGCCGCCGTGTTCGCTGTCCATCCGTTCCAGCATCTTCGCAACTTCCGCCGTTCGCTCGACCGGAATATTGACAAACGCGCCGCCCAGCAACTTGGAATTGGCGCTGGACTTGACATGAATCTCGGGATTTTTCAGATACGAAGCCAGGTTTTTCTTCTGGTAGTTCAGCATGTGCAGGCTGTAAGGCACCGGCGAAAAGGTATGCGGCCAGGCCACCCAATTGTCGACCAGCGCCTCCACCGCAGTGGAGTCGGCAAGGCGGTACAGGGTTTTATCGTTCATGATGTTGTTCTCCGGTTATGTGCTAGTTTGGCCTCGTTCCCACGCGCTGCGTGGGAACGCATTGCTGGACGCGCCGCGTCCCGATTTGTCCGATCTGCATTTTCGATGTGCTAACAGTGACTCGCGGCGCAGCGCGCCTTGACTGCATTCCCACGCGGCGCGTGGGAACGAGAATAAGTTTCGTGCTTTTCGTGGACTAATTGATTTTTCCAGATTTATGCGCACCGCTTATTCCACAACCTCAAGCGGCTCTATCACCTGGTATTCCGCCATCCGGTCGACAAACTTGGCGACGGTCGCGGCCTCGAACAGAATATTGACCGGCACCTCGATATTGAACAGCTCCTGCACTTTTGCCGTCACCTGCACGCCGGACAATGAATGGCCGCCCAATTCGAAAAAGTCGTCATGAATGCTCAGCTGCTGAACACCCAGCACTTCCCGCCAAATATCGGCCACCGCCTCTTCCGCCTCATCGCGCGGCGCAACATACGACGCTGCGTTGTCGGTCGGGTTTGCCGACGCGGGCAACGCGTTGCGATCCAGCTTGCCGTTGGCGTTCAACGGCATCGCGTCCAGCCAGAGCCAGGCCGACGGCAGCATGTACTCCGGCAAACGGTGCTTGATATGCGCTTTTAAATCGTCCGTATCCGTCGTATTGCCGGATTCCCCGACCAGATAAGCGGTCAGGCGCTTATTGCCCGGCACCTCCTCGCGAACAAGGACGGCCGCCGCCTTTATCGACGGATGCCGCAGCAGACAGACTTCTATTTCGCCCAACTCTATCCGGTAACCCCTGATTTTGACCTGCTGATCGAGACGGCCTAAAAACTCGATATTGCCGTCGGCCAGATAACGCGCCCGGTCGCCGGTTTTATAAAGTCTGCCGCCTGCCGCACCGAACGGATCGGGGATGAACTTTTCCGCCGTCAGCCCGGCTTGATCGAGATAACCGCGACTGACGCCTGCGCCGCCGACCAGCAATTCCCCGGCCACGCCCACCGGCAGCAGTTGCAGCGCATCGTCCACCACATAGATGCGCATGTTGCCGATCGGTTTGCCTATCGGCACGAGAGCCTTATCTTGCGGCTGCGTAACCGCGTAAACGCTGCTCCACACCGTGGCTTCGGTCGGGCCGTATTCGTTGAACAAAGCCGTATCCGGCAGGCGTTTGCAATGCAGTTCAGTGAGAGGATGGGTGCAGGCTTCCCCGGCAACGACGACGGTATTCAAGGTTGTCAGCGCGACCGTCGGCACATGCTCCAGCAGCAGTTCATAAAGCGACGGCAGCGCCAGCAGATGCGTTACCCGACGGCGTTCGATCAGTGCGCCCAACGCGGCCGGGTTCTTGATCTGGTCATCCTCAGGCAAACACAAACAGCCGCCCTGGCTCAGCGTCCAGAAAATCCCCGCCACCGAACTGTCGAACGCGAACGACGACAGCAGCAGATAGCAGCCGACCGTCTCCTTATAATAGGCATTTCTGGCTCGGGTCGAATGCATCAGGTTGCCGTGGCTGACCACCACGCCTTTAGGCTTGCCGGTCGAACCCGAGGTGTAAATGACATAGGCCGCATGGTCTGCATGCAGCGGTATTTCCGGATTATCGCTGCTGTAACCGGCATAGGCGTCAATTTCGTCGACGCATATCGTCGCCATAGTGCCGCAGTCGAGACCGGGCAGCAACGCGGTGCCGGTCAACAGCCACTCGCAACCGGCATCCTGCAGCAAATAGGCCAGCCTCTCTTTGGGATAAGCGGGATCGACCGGCACATACACCGTACCGGCTTTGAGTATCGCCAAAATCCCCACCAGCAGCTCAGGACAGCGCGGAATGCACAAGGCGACGCGTTTTTCCGGCTCCGTACCCTGCGCCCGCAGCCTCTGCGCCAGACGGTTGGCCTGCGCATTGAGCTCGGCATAACTAAGACGATGTTCCCGGTAAACCAGCGCGACGGCTTGCGGGTGCTGCCGGGCAACGGCTTCGAAAACACCGTGTATCGTGTTGCTGCGCGGATAATCGATGCCGGTTGCGTTCCATGTCGCCAGCTGTTTGCGCTCGGGCGCGGTCAGCAGCGGCAGTTCCGACAAGCGGCTGTCGGGATCGGCAAGTATGCCGTGCAGCAGGCATTGGAAATGTCCGATCAGCCTTAACACCGTGGCGCGGGACAGCAGGTCGCTACGGTACTGGAACGAAGCGGCCAGACCCTTCTGGGTCTCCGCCATCAGCAAGGCTATATCGAATTGCGCGGCGACCTCATCCAGCGCATAGCTTTCGGCCGACAAACCCGCCCAATCCAGCGCGATGCCCGGTATGCCCAGCGCCAGTTCGGCAGCATCGGATGCGCCGCCACTTTGCAGCACGAACCAGGATTGATAAAACGCCGACGCTCCGTGCTCGCGCTCGGGCTGCAATTTTTCGACCAATAGCGAAAACGGATAATGCTGATGCGTTAGTGCGCCCAGCACGGTCGCATTGACTTCGGCCAGATAATCGCTAAAACGCTGCCCGGCAGTGGGGTGCGAGCGCAGCGCCACTGGGTTGACGAAATAACCGACGGTATCGGCGAACTCCCGTTTCGGCCTGCCCAGCGTCGGCGAGCCGACGATGATGTCCTGCTGGCCGCTGTAGCGGTACAGCAGGGTTTTGAACACGGTCAGCAGCAGCGTATACAGGGTTGTGTGCTGCTCGGCGGCCAATCGTTTGAGCTGTTGCAGGGTATCCGCTGCGATAGTCAGCGTTTCCGTTAGTCCCCGGCATGACGGCGAACAGGCGGTTTGCCGTTCGCCAGGCAGAACCCGTTTCGGCAGCTCGCCGGACAACTGCCGCTGCCAGTATTGCCAATCCTGCTCGGCGCGCCGATCGGCTAGATACGCCGATTGCCAGGCCACATAATCGGCATAACTGGCCGCAGGCTTGGACAAATCCTGAACCTGCCCCAGATAACCCGCCTTGAATTCTTCCAGCAGCACCGACAACGAGCGGAAATCGACGACGATGTGGTGCGCGCAAAAGGCCAGCACATGATCGTCGTCGGCACAGCTGAACAAGGCGGCTTTCAATAGCGGCCCGTGCTCCAAATCGAACGGTTTGCGCGCGAAATCGGCGATAGCTACACCGCGTTGCCGCTCGTCGTAACAATGCACACTGACCAACCAGGGCCTGGACTCCGCCAACGGAATACGCACGGTCCGGGTTTGCCCGTTAAGCCGAAAGCCGCTGCGTAATTGCGCATGACGCTCAAACAATGCAGCCAGTGCGCCGTTCAATGCGGTGTTATCGAGCTGGGTGCGAATGTGCATTGCAACCGGCATATTGTATAGCGGACTGTCTTTTTCTATCCGGTTGACGGTCCACAGCGCCTGCTGTCCGAACGATAACGGCTGCTCGTAGTCTTCTGTCGCAACCACCGGCGCGATTTGAACCTGGATGACTTTCGCCAGCTTCAACGCCTGTTCCGCGCAAGTTGCCAAAGAGTAATTGCCGAGCAGCTGCGCCACCGACAAATCGATAGCCAGCAACTCGTCGATGAAGTATTTCAGTTCCACCGCTTTCAGCGAGTCCATGCCCAGACTCGGCAATGATTGCGCCATATCGACAGTATCGATCGCCAAGCCGGACAAAGCCGCCACTTTTCCAGCCAGAGTCTGCGCCAGTAAACGCACACCCTCGGCATCGGCAACCGACAGCAAGGCCTGCCGCAATAAAGTCCGCTCCAGGCCAGCCGCCGGTTTAGCCGCCGACTCGTTGCCGCATAGGTTTTCGCCGTCCAGCGTATCGACGGCAACTGTTTTAAAATGCTGCTGCTCGAAGGCCAGCCGACAAGCCGAGCGCCTGATTTTACCGCTGCTGGTTTTCAGGATCGAACCCGGCTTCAGCAGCATCACGGTATCGGCCTTTATGCCGCATTCCTCGGCCAGCCTGGCGCGTATCGCGGCAAACTCGCCCCGGTAATCGGACTGTCTTAAGCGGTTGCGTTTCAGTTCGGCCAACACCACCAGTTTTTCGCCGTCGTCCCCGTTCACCGCAAAGGCTGCCGTACAGCCGGGGTTTAACGCAGCAGCCGTCGCCGCTTCGGTTGCATATTCCAGGTCGTGAGGGTAGTAATTGCGGCCGCGGATGATGATCAAATCTTTCAAGCGTCCTGAAACGAACAATTCGCCGCCCTCGATAAAGCCCAAATCGCCGGTGCGCAGCCAGCGGTTTTGGCTGTTTGCATCGTCGACAAACGCCTGCCCGGTGGCCGACGCATTTTGCCAATAGCCAGAACTGATGCTGGGGCCGCCGAGTTGAATCTCGCCGATTTGATCGCCTCTGCACGGCTCGCCGGTCCCGGTATCGACAATGCGAATCCGTTGCGCGGCGTCAGCATCGATACCGCCGCAGCCGACCAGCCGGCGGGTCCGGTTATCGCCGTTGATGGCCGGATGCACCTCGCCTTGTTCCAGGCCGGCCTTGTAAAAAGCCGCCACCGTAGGTTCCGCATTTTTATCGCCGCCGGTAGCCAGCAAGGTTGCTTCCGCCAAGCCGTAACAGGGATAAAAAGCTTTGCGGCTAAATCCGCAGGCTGCGAAAGCGTCGGTAAAACGGTCCATAGTGTCGGGGCTAACCGGTTCTGCGCCGTTGAAAGCCAGCCGCCAGCTGCCAAGATCCAGCCCGGTCTTTTCTTCGGAGGTTATTTTCCTGGCGCACAGCTCGAACGCAAAATTCGGTCCGCCGCTGGTATGGGCGCGATAATCGCTGATCGCTTGCAGCCAGCGGACGGGTTTTTCAAGAAACGCCATCGGCGACATCAAAATGGCGCCGGCTCCGCAATACAAGGTCTGCATGACATTGCCGATCAAGCCCATATCGTGGTACAGAGGCAGCCAGCCGACCACCGTCGAATCGGCGTTGTGGCCGAAGCGCCGCTTGATCAGCTGCTGATTCGCCATCAGATTGCCGTGGCTGATTATCACGCCCTTCGCGTTGCCGGTGGAACCCGAGGTGTATTGCAGAAAAGCCGGATCATGCTCATGCAAGGTCGGCAACCGCCAGGCGCTTGCGTCGACGGCGGCAGGATTGTCGGTAATCAGCCATCGTTTATCTAACAAACCGGCGCTGTCGACCGCAAACTGGCGCACCGCATCGGCTACGCTCTGCGTGCCGAGAATCACCGCCGCCTGGCTGTCATCGATGATCGCCTGCAACCGCGGCATGTGCCGGCCGTTGGTCGGCGGATAGGCCGGCACCGCAATCAAACCTCCGTAAAGACAGGCGAAAAACGCCGCGATATAGTCCAATCCCGGCGGATACAGCAAAACAGCGCGCTCGCCCTGCAACCCCAGCGCCTGCAACTGCGCGGCCAGCTGTCTGGCCTGCAAATCCAGCTCGCCATAAGTCATCGACTTGAGCGGTCGTTCGCCGTTTTCCAGGAACGTATAGGCCATGCGATGCGCTTGCCGCTCCGCCCGCAACCGCAATAATTCAACCAGTGATGCGGCGTTGTCGATCAGGGTATCCTTACCGACACCGTCAAGGCTGTGCTGTTTATTTAACATATCTGCTCCACCTTCTTCGAATGAGATTGTCTGTTGAATTGCGGCTGCGATTAGGCTGCCGAACGCCTGGACTGATAATCGGCAGCAAGTTCCAAATCGGTCGGCACATGAAAACCCAGCAGATCCCGGCAATAACTTCGCCAGTCATCCGAAACTAGGTCAAACACCACATCCTCCCCGTGCCACATCGACGCGGTGACACTAAAATCCTGATGCAAATAGACCACGGCATCGTTCGCCAACGTTTGCCGCGATCGCCATCCAATCGGCTTGCGAGCGAATGCTTTGACCGGATAGGCTTTGCAATACGGACGGGCAGACATCTCTGGCGCAATGCCGCTGTTTTGCTCCGCCTGCTGCAACAGGCTTGCGACTTCCACCTGCGCGGCCGCCAGCGCGATTTGATAAGGCGTCCTGAGATCGCGACCGCTATTGACTGCATTGGCTCCGGCTTCGAGCAACAGCCGGACAATAGCCAAATCGCCCCGACCGGCCGCCCAGTTCAATGCCGTCCAACCGTAATCGTCCTTTTGCTGCAAATCATCGCTGTCTTCAATCAAGGCATGCACCCGATTAAGGTCGTCCGTTTTCGTGGCTTCGATCAGCTGTGGCTTATTCATCAACCGTTCCTTATAAATAGGTGAAATATTCAATCATGTTAAAAAACCAAAGGAATTTATAACATCACCGAACTGAGCTGAATGGCTCTAACACACAGTAGACGATTGACTGTAATTTTTTCCTCATAGCCGATTTCGCAACTTCTCATTAGCCACAATGTGAACCGCTCAAAGCGGGTTAATTTATGCGCCACCTAAAGGTGACGGTGCCTCAAAATAAGTCGAGTTGCTCTATTCGCTTGTCCTCCTCTTCTTGATGCTTGATGTAATTTCTTACCGTTTCCTCATCCCTGCCAACTGTTGAAACGTAATACCCTCTTGCCCAGAAATTAAGTTGTATTAAGATAGGCATTAGCGCAACTTTTCGTACCTGGGTTTACCACCCTAACCACGGAAAGCTGGAATCAGAAAAACAATAAATCGGGGGCTATTAAAATGGTTATGAAACTGAACTTTAGATTCCTCCTTACCTGCATGGCGGTAGCGGGGTGCATTTCCACAGCCCGCGCCGCCACCTTTGACGACTTCAACGACGGCATTGACGATGGTTGGAGACGTTATAATCCGATACCCGGAAAGTTCTCGTTTCCCATAGAGTCGGGTAGCGTGGCTTATAAAATGGAGAGTCCATGGGGCAGTCTCCTCAGCCCTGGCCGCATCGGCAGCATAAATATGAATGAGCCGGCTCATACGAAATTCCACGTGGAGGCCGACTTGCTGAATTGGACCTACAACTGGGGAGAGGACATTGGACTATTGGCGCGGATGCAGGAGCCTATCCCATCGTTTTTTCTTCCCAAGGGTTACGCCTTGCTGCTAAGGAACGATAAAGATGGGAATCCTGCCTCACGCAGGTTGATGATTGTTAAAAGCATGGGCGGAATCTCTTTTCCCGTCTTTCTGACTAAAGGCCAGGGCCGTTTGATGAGGCCGGCTCCTGACCCATCCGGCGATTACCGGCTAAAGTTCTGGTCATCCGGGGGCTTTCTCTGGGGCCAGATCATTGATAAGAGCACCGGATCAGCAATAATGATGTCGGATGGCACCACCTACACAGATCGTATTTCTGCGGCGGAGGACGAAGCTTATACCAGCGGAAGGAGTGGCTTGATTGCTTATGTCCACATTGTGAGTTACAGGGCGGAGGGTGTGTCCCCAACCTTTGATAATTTCTATTCCGGCACGGACGCGCCCTCGGCACCGAGTCCGTAAATGCTCACTTCGCCGCAGGGGCAACGATGCATAAATTGTATTGGGCACGACCGGTCTCAAACATGATAACTCGATTTACAATGTCCTCGGCACTGCTTTGCCCTATCGGACCGGCGGTAATGCGGCCGGTTGCTGCGCTAACCAGATGCACGTAGTTCTGGTGCGGCCCGTCGGCAAGAGTTGAATTGATTAACAGCTCGGTTTCATCCTTCTCCTGCATTTTTACCGGAGCCGCACTGCCTGGATTGCAGGCGCCGAAGAAAATCAGGCCGTCTGCCGTTACCAGCGAACTCAGGGATTTTGTAAAATGAAAGAACCGTTCCGGGGATATTTCAACAGATGTCTTTTGCTCGAACAGCGATTCGCGGCAAATGAGTTCGCAGAGATCGAGCCGGTATCCGCGCTGCTGTACGGGGCTTGTAGCCAGTTGCTCCGGCGAGCAGTAACGTTGAAAACAGACATGATCCAGCGACTGTAGCTGTTTTTCCAGTTCCTTAAGCCGATGCCAGATGTCAGTCGATTTCATCGGCGCCAACTCCGGCCAGCGCAAGGCCATATAGTCGCTGAATAGACGGTTTTTTTCGGTATCATAAATGATGGACAGCACATGTTTAAGTCCCGGCTGCGCTTCGGAAAGCTGAAGCAATTCGCCTTTGCCCCCCGTTATCTGAAAGTCTTGCCAAAATACGACATTTTCCAGCACCGGCCCGTCAAAACCGCCATGACTGATAAAAATAACCCGGTCGTAAGGAGGCGATTGCTGCATCATTTGTTCGACCTGCCGGTAATAATCCGTCCAGCTCCAGACATCCCGTAGCTGTTTAACAGTCGCATTGAACCGGTTGCGATAAAAGGCTTCCAGCGTGCGGGCGGGTTGCTCGGACCACCTTGGGCTCTCGGTCGTGTGCGGTTCCCTGCTCAATAAAGGCACAAGCAGCACCCGGCTCGGCGGTTGCTGCAACTTCAAGTCGCTCAATCTTCTATAGGAGGATCTGCACGATATTAGGTGACTTTCATCACTGTAAACATCGGCTGCACTCATCCACAGCAGCAAAGAAACCAAAAAACGGATGCTCACGATATTGTTCACAGTAACACTCCCATCAAGGTTGGAAATACGTTTTTAAAGGGGTTGGAAACCCCGTGTTGTAAATCAACGCTACCCGCTTTTCAGCCTTCAACATGGACTTTACCAGCCCAATCCGGGATTGGCACAGTAGGAGCCTAGTTTGAATTTTTTGCGATAAAAACCGACTTTCCTGCTTTGGCTGAGATACGCTGGTATTTGGCGTAAGCGGTGCCGGCAGAACTGCGCAATTCCGCTTCACTCGCCTGGTTTGCAAAACCACGTGCAATCGCTTCCAATACGTAGGCTTCCGGCGCCATGAAGCTAAAAGTGGTCACCACCGGCTTTGAACCTGCGGCCTGCAAATGCTCAGAGAAAAACTCCTCGCTCATGCAGGCCAGGACAACGGCTTGTTTATTATGCCCGGCATGTTTTGGAAAGCGTTCTATGATGGGCAGATTTTGTTCATCCATCAAGCCGTCATGGCCGATGAACACCACCATTTCACGCTCTGTCGCATTGGGCGGAGTGGCTGCCTGTTGCATAAAGTCAAGCATCGCCCGGTCAATCCGGCTGCCGCGATAAGCATCGGCGGTAACGGTGAGCTGGTCCTTCCAGGCAAACTGGCAGCGTTCTAAGATAGTGTCGCTAATATCTTTTTCGCAACCCAGCTTTCGCCAGCCATCCGCCTTGCTCAAAAAGGTTTTCACGCCGTAAAGCGCACCCCAATAGAGATTGGTGCCCGGATCATCGCCATTGCCGATTTTCGCAGGAACCGGCGCGATGCCTTGCGATACGTTGTCGACCAGGGACACAATCACATAAATATGCGTGTTTGGCGCGGCTGTGGCACAAGGCGGAAACAGCCCAACAAGCAGCATGCTGGATAAACAAATAGAGCGCAGGATAATCATGTGTAGTAACCCGACAGGTGGCAATTAAATTTCATTTGAATATAGCTTTGTTTTAGGGCAGTTCGCAATAAATAAAATACACGATGAATCAACCAAAAATACGACTGCATGGACAGATTTTTGCTCCATGCAAAATCTGCATTCCCCACATCCCTGTGGGTTATGCAGGAGGTAGAGCAACGCAGGAGCAGTTGCCGAGAACGCAGATGACGCTGATAGTTATGAATAACGCAGATTTTTTATGGCTTATCCTAGAAAAATCATTTGATCCACGAAAAACACAAAAAGCACGAAAATATTCAAAGAGATACCAAGTTGTAGATCGTCACCCAAAGGGTGAATGACTGCGTAATACAACATACTGGTTTCTTTCGTGTCGCCTAGAGGCGCCTACTTTTGGCTTTCGTGCTTTTCGTGGACTAACTGCGGTTTTTAAGATTATCCGTGTTTATCATAATCATCCGCGTCATCTGCGTTCCATTCTATTTGTGGTTTATTTTTTGCGAGTTACCTAGGATCATAAGACCGTAGATACCGTCTTACCGCACCAAAAGCAAGCGATAATCCATTCGGTGCATTATATGCTATCGCTAATGCGCTCTACGAATATGCCTTACCGCGTTGACTAAATTCGACCCAAACCAAACCGTGAGACAGGACAAAAAAGCCTGCCCGCCCACCCTTGACGACAAAACAACAAACACAGCTTTTACGGAATTCGCAACCTTTCTATATCTAAAGATATAGCAAGATATACCTTGCGATGAATGGTTAATTTCCTGCCGAAGGCGGATAATTTTGCCATGGACGGAAATAGCCTTAAATTCAGAGAAAAACGAGCAGCCACGCGCTACCCGGTGGCTTTGTTCGTCGAATTTGAAAATGGCTCGGGATGGACACTGGATGTCAGCACCTCGGGTGCTTTGATCGAAACCCATCAGCCAGTTTTAACGGGTTCATGTGTTGCCTTTTCGGTACAGATATCGAATCAGCATGCTGATGCTACCCGGCTTTACTGCCAGGGAGTGGTGGTCAGAGTGGAGCAGGCAGGGGAGGTCTGGAGGGTTGGGGTTTTTATGGAGGCGGTGAGGTTTTTGGCAGTCTCAATTTAATGAGGTTGGTTATGGGGTGTTTCCCCAATGCTTTTTATGTAGTTTAACAACAATGAGGAAAAGTTTATGAAAACTCGAAATATGATGAATCAAGCGAAGTGGGCACCTGGTGTTCTACTCACAGTAGCCATGACCTTCTTGCTCGCTGGCGCGAATACCGCGAGGGCGGCTGATGTCGACATTACTTTAACGGGAGCACCTTCGACAGCGCAGCAAGGCGAAACAAAGAATTTCACGATTAATGTTTCCGCCAGCGGCAATCTGAATATCAACGAGCATGACAATCCAGGAACCGTGAAAGTTGATACGGCTTATGCGGCTGCTGTTGGTTCGGGCAGCACATCCGGCACTCTCGACGACACTAGCTCATTTAGCGCACCAACAACGGTTGCAGGTGGTTGTTATACACAACAACCTGCAAATACATCATGCAAGAATGCACAGCCTGTAAGCGGCGGTCCCTATGCCATTGCCGCCTCGGTAGCTGTTCCATCGGATTTACCTGTGGGTTTTTACACCATAACGATTGCGGCTTCCGCGACTAAAGGCTTAGGTCTTCCAACATTGATGCCGTCTTTCGAACTTGAAGTCACTGCAGTGAGCGAGGCGCCTACGGTTACCATCAATTCACCAGCTAACGGAAGCTGCCATGTCCTCGGCGCTGCGGTGACGGCGTCGGTGGATGTGGGTTCTGACAGCGCATATAATTTTTCTGCAACTTTGAATGATGATCTGGTTAGTCTAAATGATGACGATTCAGACAATGAGTGGATCGGCGATTTAAAGCTTTTAGACTTGGGTAGCAACACTTTTGCCGCCACAGCAACTAATGCCGGAGGTTCTACAACTGAAACCAGTGATTTCGATGTGAACTATGCCTTCGGCGGTTGGCTACCCCCGATTACGACCGCACGTTTTCAAAACGGTCGGACCTTGCCGATCAAGTTCCGTGTGAACAATACGGATGGCCCGATCGATACTGCAACTCCAGTTGTTAAAATCGACGGCGTGGCAGTTAGCACCGCCCCTCATGTTGAATATGATGCGATCGGTCCTTTTTACCAGTTGGAAGTTAAACTGACAAAGTCGGGCCCAACTGTTGTTTCTGTCGATCTTGGTGATAGCGGCGGCTGCAAAGGTGAGACACGCTCAATCACTATCAATGTTAGATAACTTGTAGAGCTGTAGGGTGGATCAAGCGTAAGGTGGATTCGCCGTAGGCAATCCACCACCATCGGAGCCACCCAAACTGACCCTCGCCCGGACTTTTCCAGGCGAGGGTTTTTTATTCCTGGTTGACTGTCGTAGGCAGGCGGTTTGTTCGGGAACCTCCTCTATTGTCCTCCGCTCTTTTAGCAATAAATTAGACATTATTGGAAACGCTAATGTAACCTGCTATTGTGTTTTGCATGAAAGTAAATGAAATATTAATCATGCTGAAAAAAGATGGCTGGTATCTTGTCTCAACACGAGGGAGTCATCGTCAATTTAAGCATCCAACCAAAAGTGGTCGTGTAACCGTACCTGGAAAACCAAACGATGATTTAGCGGTTGGCACTTTAAATAGTATACTCAAACAAGCAAAACTAAAGGAGTAACCAATGCGTTACGCAATCGTTGTCGAAAAAGCAGCAAATAACTACTCAGCTTATGTTCCTGATTTGCCAGGCTGCATTGCTACTGGCTATACCATAGAGGAAATTGAGCGTGAAATACGCGAAGCAATCGAGTTTCATATCGAAGGACTTATTGAAGATGGTTTGCCTGTACCACAACCAGTAAGTATTGTTGAATATATTGAAATCGCTGCTTAACCCGTAAGGTAGGCTCGCCGTAGGCAATCCACCATCATCGGTACCAACCAAACTAACCCTTGCCCGGACTTTTCCAGGCGAGGGTTTTTTATGCCTGGTTGAATGTCATAACCCGGGTGCTTTTGTGAACCTGGCGGTATCAAAAATCAGACTACCCCTTTTTCCTGAGCATACAGCGTTAAGGCTACGCGGCTTTTAACCTGTAATTTGTCATAAATATTATGCAAATGCACTTTGACGGTGCCTTCGGTGATGTAAAGTTTTTCGGCAATTTGTTTGTTGCTGAGGCCCCCGGCCACCAGCTTGACGAGTTTGAGTTCGCGCGGCGTCAAGATTTGGGTAATGAGTTGCATCTCGGTTTCGCGCTTGAGCATTTTTTCCAGCGCGCGACCAACGGAGTCTTTCTCCAGCCATTCGCCGCCGGCATGGACTTTGTTGATGCACTGGATCAACAGCTGAGGCGCCATTTCTTTTAAGACCACACCACGCACGCCAAGGCGGATGGCTTCCAGCACTTCGTCGTCATCAAGCGCGGCAGTAAGCAATACGACTTTGGTCGGCAATGTTTTTTGTTGCAGTTCGCGCAGTACCTCCAGGCCATTTTTTCGGGGCATTTTAAGATCCAGAATCAGGATATCCGGCTGGTAGTTTATGACGGTTTGCAGCGCTTGTTCGCCATCGCTGCAACTGGCCAGTACGTTGATGTCCGGTTCCATCGAAAACAGTTGTTGCAATCCATTTAATACCAGCGGGTGGTCGTCTACCAGTACCAGGTTAATGGTCATGTGTTGTTCCTGTTCAAATTATACAGTTAAGGCAAGTGAATTAAGCCGGTAGGTTGTGACGGGGGCGTAGCGGTACGGATATTTCGAGACTGGCACCGGCATTGCTCGAATGGATGATAAGCTGCCCGTTTAGCATAATGATTCTTTCCATCAATGTTTTCGGTCCCAGATGTTTGGCCGTTAATCCGGCCAGATCGTATTGCCCCTGAAACGGAAAGCCCCGACCGTTATCTTCGACTGTGATGTTAACCTGATCCGCTTCGATAGCAATGCGCGCCTTTACTTGCGGGGCCTGGGCATGCTTGGCGCTGTTTATCAGGGCTTCTCGTAACAGGTAATGAATATCATCTGCCAGTGATTGCGGCAGGAAGGCATTGACTGGCTTTATGTCAATCTCCACATTCAGTCGCCATTGTTGCCGGATAGTTTCGGCCAGGTTATTCAGGCGTCTTTCCATGAATGATTGCAGGTTGTCAGCGGCCATTGGGAGTGGTTTCAGTTTCTGGATGAAGTGTCGAAGATTGCGCTGTTCTTCAATAATGACGGCCTGAAGTTCAGTCAGCCGTTGCCGCGCCCTTGGCGTGTCTTTTTCAAGTTGGCGTTTAACGGTTTCGAGTTGCAGGGCAATGCCGGTCAGTGTTTGCAGGACGCCATCGTGAAGATCGCGCGCCATTTTGATGCGTTCTTCGGTCGCCGCGTTTTTTTGGAGATGTTGTCGCTGAATGAGCTGATCCATCAGTGTTTTTAATTGCCGGGCAACAAGACCGCTAAGTGTCAGGTCGTCGGAGTTCATTCCGGATTTGTCCAAAAATAGCAGTCGCCCTTGAAATTCTTGCCCATTTAATACCACGACAATAACCTGGCGAATGTGGTAACGCGCAATCAGCTCGACATGCAGCGGCGAGCCGCGCCGATGCCTGAAACCCTTGTTTTCAGGCAGTATCACGCTGGCTGAAGAACCGGCTGCGTTCTGGCAGAGAAAATCGCTGTGCTGAAGATGTTTAGCGACCAGCGGCTCATAAGTATTTGGCGGCATTTGCTGCCACTGGAATGTTTCAGGCGACAGGTAAATGATATGGCGCACGGGTTCTTCCTGTTCCTCCCAAATCATCAGTAAGCGCGGCGCGTTCATTACTCCGGCTGCGTAAGTCAGCGCGTCCTGGATTACGGTCTGTGGCGGACTGGAGGGCTTGATATGGTTTGGCCAGTCATGAAGTTTAGCCAGTTCGGTGCGTACGTGCCTTTCATAGGCGGTCAGATAAACCAGCAGCAAGGCAATGCCGGCCAGATAGACGCTGCGGATGATGAAACGGTTAAGTTCGAAATCTCCGGTATTCTGGATAATTTCCATGAAAAAGCCCATGCCGATAAATAAACACAAAAAGGCCAGCGCCGTCCATAAGGTGCCGTTTTTTTGCCAGCGCAGCGTAGCGCAGAATAGGGTAAAAACGAAATAGGCGAAAAAAGGGCTGTTAATGCCTTCGGTAAAATAAACCAGCGCGGTAAAGATAGCTATGTCGACGATATGAGTGATTAGCCCAATGCTGTTAACGCGTACGGATGGTGCCCAAACCAGAGGGATCAAAAGCAGGGAATAACCCAGATAAGCCCAAAGCATGATATGCGTGGCATCGCTGTATTTGGAAGACTCATAGGGATCCAGCCATAACACCAACAAGGATAAAACTGCCAGTAGGATGCGACCAACTACGATCAGTCGTTCAGTTCGAACACGTGGCGAATAGAATGTTTCCATTTCTTATGAGTAGCAGATGTATCGATCACCTCGGGCTTGTCATGATCAGAATGTTTTATTTTATCTGATCCTGGAGTCAGTGACTGGAAAACTGAAGGGTTATAAACGTCGTTGCTGGTTCCCAATCTCCAGTGGGGGTGAATTTATTCGCACGGTAGGTTTAAAAGCGCGAATAAATTCGCGCCCACAATAAGCACCACCATTATGGTAGCCGGATGGCGTCATGCCCGGAATCTGTCCGGATTGTTTTAGGTGTGTTTGTCATGGCTATTTCCCACTTTGCCAAATGGAAAGTCATGTAGATCGGGTTAAAAGCAGCAAAAATTGGAAGCTGTTTTACAACACTACTACCCCAACATAAGTTGGCAGACACAAAAGTGTACCCTTATTTCCCGTAATTTTGTGCCAGATAATCGATGATGATCTGTTTGTCGGCATCATTGATCGGCGCACCCATACTATTGATCATCTTGCCGACTGTTTTTTCCCAGCCGGCCCGATCCAGAATCGGGGCGTGTTGGATGACATAGTCCAGGCTGTGACACATTGCGCACTGCGCAACGACTTGGTTTTTGCCGGGCCTGTCTTTTAGAAATATCAGGCTTTCCCCGGCCGTTGCTGTGGCCGCAAAAAACGATAACAACAAAATCAGTGTTCGCATCATGTTCTCCTCAGACCAGCTGGATGGTAATTTTCTGCACGGCGTTGTGGTGGTAGCCGGAAGGGTTTAGGATCGGCTCCAATGGTTGGCTGGCGCCGGAGTGGCTGGTGGCTCGCGCGATAATCCGGCATGCTCCGGGACGTTTAGGTTCAAAGACCCAGTGCCATTGGCGCCAGGAAAAGCGCCCGTAATCCTGCTTCAGCGTGGCCTGCTGCCAATTGCTGCCGCCATCCGTGGAAACCTCCACGCGTGCGATGCCATTGCCGCCGTCCCAGGCTACACCGTTGATTTCGATGGACTTGGCGTTGGGCAAGGTCTGTCCGTCTGCCGGACTGGTGATCAATGAATTGACCACTATTTCGGTGATCGGCATAGCCGCCTCGGTTTCCTGTGAGCTGAATTGTCCGCTGGGGAAGCGATCCTTGGGTATGCGGTAAGCGGTCTTCATCCAGAAGCCGTCGAAGGGTTTGGATATGACATTAACCGCAGTCAGATGCTTGATCCAATAGGTGGCGGTCCAGCCGGGAATGATCAGACGGGCGGGAAAGCCGTTCCAGTGCGGCAACGGTTCGCCGTTCATCTCGAAGGCGATCAGGGTATTCTCATCCAGCGCTTTCGCCAGCGGCAGGCTTTTGACAAAGTCCGGCGTTGTTTTATGTACACCGGAATCGGCGCCGGCCAGACTCACTTCCAGCGCGGATGGGTCGATTCCGGCCCCCGCGAGCACCTCTTTCAGGCGAACGCCGCGCCAACGCGCATTGCCCATCGCGCCGGAACCCCACTGTAATCCGGGGACAGGCGGCTCAAACGCCCCCCGGCGATTACCGGAACAGAGACAAAGTGCGGCGATTTCGACTTGTTCGAAATCCTTGCGCAATTGCTCAAGGCTGAGTTCCAACGGCGTGCGAGCCGCATCGCCGCCTATGCGCAGCCGCCATTCGCTGGTTTTTACCTCGGGAATGACCGCGTTATGGTAACGCACGAAGAAACGCTTATTGGGCGTAAACGGCGCATCGAAATAATTGATCGGCGTTTCGTAATTGGGAGGACGGTAAGTTTTTTTGATCAGCGCCTCTTTCCCGGGAAGCGCATCCAGAATCGTTGCTGCCTCCGTACCGATAGCAGCCACCAGGCCTGATCGTTGCAACAAAGCTAAGCCGCCGAGCGCTGCCAGGCTGCCTGCGGACTTCTTGATAAAGTGTCTTCTGTCGACCATAAAATATCTCCTCGGTTGGATGCACAGCTATACTTTGAACGATCAAAATCACGGAAAACCAATGTCGGGCAGCGCCCCGTAATTCGACAACTCTTTGTCGTGTTGTGTTAGATTATACTACCGTATATTTCACATAACTTTTACTTGAATTTGCAGAAAATTCCTGGAGTTTTCAATGGCGACAACTAACGTTTTATTAAAGAGCTTCCCTTGTTATCACACCAAGAAAAACCTGTCTGGATTGACGGGGCTTTTAAGCCTATTGTTTTTGTTAAGCGGCTGTCAGGCGGTATTAAGCCCTGAACAGGTTACTACGGTATTTTGGGAAGCAATGGCAGAAGGCAATATTGACTCCGCCAGAAAATACGCTACCCAGGAGACTCAACATCTTGTGACTAAACAGCAAAATCTGGAAGATGCGACTGTAAAGACCGGGGTGATTTTAATCGACGGTTCCAATGCAACGGTAGCAACGGTCATGACGTTAAAAAAGCCTGAGGACAACAAGGATTTATCTTTTGATACCGTTTTATTAAAAGAAAACGATCGATGGAAAGTCGATTATCAGCGAACGCTCAATAATCTTTCAAACCTGCCTTTCGGAGATGTTTTTAAAAGCCTGCGGGCGATAGGCGAAACCATTAACAAGGGGTTGGAACAGCAAATTCCTTTGTTTGAGAAACAAATCAAATCCTTCAGTGAAGAGTTAATACGGCAATTGGACGAGTTTCGCCGTCAGCTGGAAAAAGCGGCCCCGCCTGAAAAACAGCAGCCTGATTCCAGTACCCTATAAGCGTTTATCTCCGAGTTCTCTAGTGCAGACTTTTATTTTTTTATTAACAGGGTGTTTTTTATGAGATCTAAAACTATAAAGTTATTTCCCCTCATCGCTTTTATTTTCATCGTTACTGGCTGTATGTTTCAAAAGCCAGATTATCTGAAAGCGATAACCGCGACTGAATTAAATCGAATCATGCAAAATAAGGATATATTCCTGGTTGACGTTCACACGCCTGAACAACAGCATATAAAAGGCACGGACCTTTTTATTCCTTACAACGAAATCAATAAATACCAAGACAAGCTTCCCAAAGATAAAAATACAGCTATTTATCTGTATTGCGAGAGTGGCTCTATGGGAAATGCGGCTGCAAAGTCTCTTTATGAATTAGGTTACCCTAACTTAATCAATCTTGAGGGAGGAACAAAGGCTTGGCGAAAGGCCGGTCTTGATTTTGAATAAACAGATGAGTTGTACTGGGACCGTAGGTTGACGACTGCATTCCCCACAGGGATGTGGGGAATGCAGATTTTGCATGGAACAATGACTCAAGAGTACGATACCCCGAGGACCAGCATTTAGGAGCGAGTATAGGGTTAGCCCAGCTAAAATATTGCCGAAAACATCAGGCTTAAACCGCTCGCGATCAAATATTATGAGGCACGCCCTGAAATAATTCCGGGGCGTGCAAGATATTAGTCCACAAACAGAAATTGCAAGCTAAGGTTGGCCGACCATTCCGGGCTTTGATCCGGTCTGACCGGATTATAATAGCCTTCCAGTCGGGTATTGATAGCATTTTTGCCGAGTGTAAATAATTTGCCGACTCCGCCGCCAACCGGCACGGTCCACTGTTGGCTGTTATCGTGATTCCAGTTGGCGATCATATCCATATCGGAAACCATATACCAGCCATCGGACAGGTTGTAATTTACAAAAGGCTGCAGCACCATTTGACTGACCTCATGGCGACTATCATTACCGAATACTGACCAGATTTGTTTGACGTTAAGGCCCAGTGTCCAGGGTTTAGGTTGGGTTACCAACATGACTGCCGGGCCAACGCTGAATTTTCCGCTGCCGAGTTCCCTCGATCTTCGATCCTCCGTATCAGAGAAAAGGGTATCGGTTGGCAAAACGAAAGTAGGGCCGAAACCCCAACTAAAAATACCGGAATTTGCCGGGGTAAAAAGTGATGTGAAATTCGTGTCGCCGAGACCTGATACCCCTGAACCGGGAAACGGTTCAGGCAATTCGGCGATACCATTGACTACACCCGGTGTGCCAATAAAATTCAACGATAACTGGTTAATCATGTTCCAGTTGCCGAGTGAGACAGGGATGATAGGCTGTAAACTGCCGATCGATACGCCGCCATTGTCAGCGCCGCCATGATAGGTATATTTCAATGGTATGCTGTAAATTGGACTCAAAGGGTTTTGGGCTTTGTACACAAAATCTTCGGTTTGATAGCCTGTAGCGCTGACGGTCTCTTCGGCATAAACGCTGTACGTAACTGACGTCAGTAATAAGCTGAAGAAAAATGGCACCTTATTGATGATATTAAATGTTTTTATCATTTTCTCTTCCATTAAAGTAAAACTGTCGGGAACCGGTTTCGAGCTGAAAAATCCGGTTAGGTATCTCTGTGTTAAATTTTAGTTCGCTCCTTGCCAATGGCTTCTTGTTCAATTTGATTGAATAGGTTGCAATCAGCACTTAAATTAGGACGCGGAAAAAGTTTCCATAGCGCCTTACCGAATTTGTTCGGAAACCTATCCTTGGTTACCCAGAAGCGTCAATAAGCTTAAAACTGATAATTAATCATAAGTAAACCAGCGGAATACACCAGAGAGTTTAAAGCATACGAAATGGGAATGTAAGTACCACATAGTCTGGATTCCAAAATATAGAAAGAAAAGCTTTTATAAAGGCTTAAGGCAATATCTGGGGGAAATGCTAAAAGATTTGGCATCACAAAAGGAATGTAAGATATTGGAAGGGCATTTAATGTCAGACCATGTTCACATGCTTATCTCGATTCCACCCAAATGCTCAGTATCACAGGTCAGAATTTCTGGGCAAGAGGGTATTACGTTTCAACAGTTGGCAGGGATGAGGCTACGGTGCGCAATTACATTAAGCATCAAGAAGAAGAGGACAAGCGAATAGAGCAACTCGACTTATTTTGAGGCACCGTCACCTTTAGGTGGCGCATAAATTAACCCGCTTTGAGCGGTTCACATTTTCAAGCCTCCGGCTTTGCTGGAGGTTTTTGACTATAAACATTTTCATCAGAATGCTTTATTTCATCTGATCATGGAGTCAGTGACTGGAAAACTAAAGGCTTACAAACGTCGTTGCTGGTTCCCAATCTCCAGTGGGGATGAATTTATTCGCACGGTAGGTTTAAAAGCGCGAATAAATTCACGCCCACAATAAGCACCACCAGCATGGTAGCCGGATGGCGTCATGCCCGGAATCTGTCCGGATTGTTCTCGGTGTATTTGTCATGGTTATTTCCCGCTTTGCCAAATGGAAAGCAGTAACCAGATACCTCCCATAGTGGCAAATGCGTATCCCAGAAGCCCGAATGCAGGTAAGCCGAATATTTCCGGCCCGCCTTTTACGGTCATGATAATGGAAGAACCGATAATGACGGCTGCGGTCACTATGCCCATGGTTAACCGGCTAATGGCATTATCAATATGATTGACATACTGATCGAGACGCCTGACGGTAATATCGACCTGAATGGCGCCTTTTCTGGTTGCGCGCAACAGTTTGCGCAAGTCTTTTGGCAGGCTTGTTAAAAGATCGGTGACGCTGATCAGGTTGCGCCATCCCCGTCTGGCGATAGCCTCTGGTCTGTAGCGCTCCATCATGAGTCTCTGTATATAGGGAGCGGCAAAAAAAAGCGTATTAAATTCCGGATTAAGGTGTCTGCCGAGACCATCCAGGGTTATATAAGTTTTGACTAACAAGGCGAGATCAGCAGGCAATATCAGTTTATGATCCATTAATATTGCCATCAGATCGCTCATCATCACGGTAAGGCTTAAATCCTTTAGCGCCAGCGAGCTATATTGATCGACAAAGGCTTCAATCTCTATGGTAAGTGCTTGTTCATCGGTATAAATAT
Source organism: Methylobacter svalbardensis (assembly GCF_037671525.1). Taxonomy (NCBI): domain Bacteria; kingdom Pseudomonadati; phylum Pseudomonadota; class Gammaproteobacteria; order Methylococcales; family Methylococcaceae; genus Methylobacter; species Methylobacter svalbardensis. The sequence goes on along the minus strand of NZ_JAWPOH010000044.1, from coordinate 8,743 downwards.
TATCTGACCAGTCTTCAAGTATCTCGGCCACTTTGGTTGGAAGGTGGTTGGTCATGCCATACAACAGGCTGATAACCTGCTCTCTGCGCTCTTCAGTTAAGCGCCCGACCATGCCGAAATCGATAAATGCCAGTTTGTTATCCTCCAGATAAAACACGTTGCCGGCATGCGGGTCGGCATGAAAAAAACCGTCCTCCATGATCATCTTCATGACGGCCTGAGTGCCTCGATCAGCCAGTAGTTTTCTATCCAGTCCAGCTTTGTCCATAGCCGCAAGATCCCTGCCTTGAATGCCTTGAATATACTCCTGCACATTGAGTCGTTCACAGGTCCATTGCCAATAGACGTTAGGAATTTTGATATTGATATCGTCGGCCAAATTGGCGGCTATCCGTTCTGCATTTCTACATTCGGCGGCGAGATCAAGTTCCCGGCGCAATGATTGGTTAAACTGACGAAGGACTTCTTTCGGGTGAAACCGGCGAATCTCCGGTGATTCAGATTCGGCAATATCAACAATACGCTGCAAAAGGCGTAAATCGGCTTCAATGATTTTGCGCAGGCCGGGCCTGCGAATTTTTAAAATGACAAGCGTTCCGTCCTTGAGCGTAGCCTTATGAACCTGGGCAATTGAAGCCGCTGCAAGAGCTTGTCTTTCGACGTCTGAAAAAAACTCATCAATACTGCCGCCAAGATCTTCTTCAAGTTGGGGTAGCAACTCTTCAAAGGGCATGGGAGGCGCCTGATCCTGAAGTTTTTCAAATTCGGCAATATATTGAGGCGAGAATAAATCAACACGTGTCGCAAGAATTTGTCCCAATTTAATGAAGGTAGGCCCCAGATCTTCCAGTACACGACGTATGCGTTGCGGCGTGTCGAGATTCACATACTCGTCCACATGCTGCCAATGCAGCACCCTGCCCGCGCGTTCCAATGCCTTGCCCATGCCCAAGCCGCGAACAAAGCTGCCGAATCCGTAACGGATTAATACCGATGCAATATCATGAACTCTGCCCAGATCCCTGGCTGCATTTAACATTTCCCATAACATGTTGCGCTGCGAAGCTTATTTTTTGGAATGAGACGGCTGCAGGCTTTCAGCAATACCCAATAAAATACCGCTGGCTATCTGTGCTAAAGTGGAAGTTGTGGCAACCGTACTTGAAATAATGATGTCCTTGCTTATCCTCGGCAAGTCTTTCAGCGCTTCCAAGGCAATTAAAGTTTGTTCGCCAACTGCCGTTCCGCTTTGCCGCGAATGGGCAATAAAATCATTTACAATATCGGCAACGACCTGATTACTGCCTTTGGCGACTTTCTCCAGGGTATCGAGAAACACCCCTTCCCTATCCTGTAAATCATTGATCGCATCATTAAAATCATGTTCAGAATATTCGGCAACCTTGGAAGCCGCCTCTTCAATAGCCAATGTTGACGCTTCTGCCGCAATCGCCAAAGCATCATCCAATGCTGTAGCTGCCTGCATAAAAACCTCTTTGCTATGTTCACCATGACTAGTCATGCCCTCATTAATGCCATTAATGACCGTTTCAGTAACACTTTTGATGTTTTCCATGTCCAATTGACGTGCTGTCAGCGCTTTTAAGGTAATCTCCTTGATTAGTTGATGAACATCAGTCCCCGACTTAACCGCTGCCCGGACTGCACCTTTGACATTTTGTCGGTCTATTTCAGTCATAATTGTTCTCCAGATCAATAAAAAAGAAATTAGCGCATCCATCGCTATCAATACACCCTCCGACATGCTCAGAACAGGCTTCATACTTTAGCCGTATTCTACAAACCTAAACTTATTGCTTGCCATCAAGGTCACATGCTCTCAGAACCATTCAATACATCCGATTCACCACTCAGCCTGATGCATTTTTTCCTGGCCGAAGCGGGTGCATAGACAAAATCATTGTAGGGTGATTTGTCTTTATCAGCCATCATTAAGTTATGTCTTTCTATCATCCAGTGTCGGTGAAAATAGTCTAAAAAAAGATCCGGCATGTTCCACTGTTCCGATTCGAAAAAATAACGGTTATCGTCTTTAAGATCAGACTGCCAATGCAAATAGGGCATTCTTCCTATCGGCTCGGACAGGTAAAAGCTGTTAAAAACCTCCAGGACTTTTGATTTTTTGCGCAGAATAATAAACAACGGCGTACTGGGCAAGTGCTCGTAATCGTAGACAAAAACGCCCAGCGTCCCCTCGTCCTTTTCATTGATTCGCCCGGCTATATCTTCGAGTGATGACAAAAACAAACGGTTATATTGCCTGAACTCCTCAGCGCCGAAGCCTATTATTTCCTTAGCATGGTGCTCTGAAGTCGGGCCATCCTTTAGAATAAGCATCCTGAAATGAACGCCTTTTTTAATGGCGAGTTCAAATTCCCGGCAATAATGCCTATAGCGGGGATCAAAGGTAATCATCCAGTACACATAATCGCCGGGATACAGACCGTGCATGATCTCGGAAAAATCCAATTCTTTCTCGGTTATCCCTAAAAAACCTCGTTTCTTGGCATTGATCACCGTCTCATCGATGTACTTGGACAGTACGCTGTGAAATATCTTCTCGGTTTCTCTACGTTCTTCAGTAGCGATTATCCAGTGATGAAAAAAACCCACTGAAATCACCACCGATGTGAACAAGCCGAACTCGGAGATAATCTTTACCAGCCAGACATATTCTTTATCGCCAAGGTCTACGGCCAGGACGCCAAAAATCTTGTAAATGGTAAATCCGCCAAAAATAAGCACCAGCGCGAATAGCCATTTCAGGACATTAAGATTTGACGACATAGCTAGTGCTCCTGCCCGTGTTAGAGGGCGATAAGATGTTTCATGTGCCTTCTTTCCATGATGACAGATACGCCTGCTGTTCCGGGCTTAAGCTGTCGATACTGAGACCCATTGCCGCCAGTTTCATCACCGCGACCTGCTGGTCAATATTGCTCGGCACCGGGTGCACGCTGTTTTCAAGATCAACGCCCTGCTCCCATAAATAGGCAACGCTCAAGGCCTGATTGGCAAAACTCATATCCATAACGGTTGCCGGATGGCCTTCTGCGGCAGCCAGATTGACCAGCCGTCCTTCGGCCAGCAGCCTGATAGTGCGCCCGTCTTCAAGCTGATAGGCGTCAACGTTGCTACGCGGCCGGTGTTTTTTTACCGCCATATTCTCCAGCGCCGGGATGTTGATTTCAACATTAAAATGACCGGAATTGGCAATCACGCAGCCGTCTTTGATCACTTCAAAATGCGCTTGATCCAGCACATGCTTGTCGCCGGTTGCGGTAATAATAAAATTCGAAATAGCGGCCGCCTCAAGCATAGGCATGACCCTAAAGCCATCCATTGCAGCTTCCAGCGCCCTAAGCGGATCGACTTCGGTGATGATGACTTGTGCGCCGTGGCCTTTGGCGCGCATCGCAATGCCGCGTCCGCACCAGCCGTAACCTGCAACCGTGAAGATTTTACCGGCCAGCAGGATATTGGTGGCGCGTATAATGCCGTCCAGCGTGCTTTGACCGGTGCCGTAACGGTTATCAAACAGGTGTTTGGTCAGCGCATCGTTGACCGCAATCACCGGAAATTTAAGCGCACCATCTGCCGCCATGGCACGCAAACGAATGACGCCGGTGGTGGTTTCTTCGGTGCCGCCGATAACCCCGGCCAATAAATCGCTGCGATTTTTATGCAATTCACTGACCAGATCGGCGCCGTCATCCATAGTCAATTGCGGACGGTGTTCCAGCGCTTGGGCTATATGCCGGTAATAAGTACTGTCGTCTTCGCCGCGAATCGCAAAGGTGGGAATCTGATAATGCTGCACCAGCGCGGCAGCGACATCGTCCTGAGTGCTCAGCGGATTGCTGGCGCATAACACCAGATCCGCACCGCCTGCTTTCAGGGTGCGGGCCAGGTTGGCGGTTTCCGTAGTGATATGCAGGCAGCCGCTGATCCGCGCGCCCTCCAGCGGCCGTTCTTTGGCAAAACGATCATGAATGGCGCTCAATACCGGCATTTCTGTCAGCGCCCATTCAATGCGTTCGCGTCCCTGATCGGCCAGCGATATATCTTTTAAGTCATGCCGGTTATTGGTCATTCAGCCCCCAAAATCTTTTGTTTTTGCGTCGCCAGCGACCAGCGGTACAAAACTGACGCCAAGAATATTCTTAATCTCGATTTCGCCATTGGCCTTTTTTTTTACAACCATCAGTTCCTGATAGCTGTAGGGCAAACCCACCGGTATGACCAGCCGAGCGCCAACACGCAGCTGATCAATCAGCGGCTGGGGAATATAGGCTGCGGCGGCAGTGACGATGATGCCGTCATAGGGCGCATGTTCAGGCCAGCCGCAGTGGCCGTCGCCGGTGCGTACCGTGACATTGTTGTAGCCCAGTTTTTTAAGCCGCCGTCGCGCTTGGATGGACAGTTCTTCCCGTATTTCAAGCGAATAAACCTGTTTGACTAATTTTGCAAGAATGGCCGCCTGATAGCCGGAACCGGTGCCTATTTCCAGAATGGTATCGGTGGATTTGGTATCCAGTAAATCGCTCATCAAGGCAACGATATAAGGCTGAGAGATGGTCTGCCCGTAACCGATAGGTGCAGGACCGTCTTCGTAGGCAAGAAAACGAAAATCCGCCGGTAAAAATTCATCCCGCGGTACTTGTTTGATGGCAGCCATGACCCTGTGATCCAAGACATCCTTGCCGATCAGATGGCGGGTCAGGTTAACTTCCATTTCAATATCGCTCAACATGTGTTGCAGATCGTTCATTGATTATGCTCCGAGGAGTGTTTTTTTTGCGTTCTCACGGCTGGGTGAAATGCTCTATTTAGGAATCAACCTAAGGCCACGACATGGATGAATGGTTTTCTCCGGGAATACAAATCATGATTCCAACATAACTGCGGCGAAGTTTCAATTGGGGACATTACTGATAGCCTTATGCAAAAAGCCGGTACATATTAGAAAAATGGAGTGCAGGCTTTGCCTGACATTTCGCAGGCGAAGCATTAAAACCAGGCTCCAGACTGAACGATGACATAAGCCAATCAAATGAGGATGAAACTAATGAAAGCCATGGTATTGCAAGCGCTCTGTGACCTTAAGGAAAACCCGGTGCCGCTTGCATTGATGGAACTCCCCGTTCCTATCCCTCGTGCACAGGAAATCCTGCTGAAAGTTTCTGCTTGCGGAGTTTGCCATACCGAACTGGATGAAATTGAAGGACGCACCCCGCCGCCACGATTACCGATAATCCCTGGGCATCAAGTAGTCGGACGTATTGAAACCGCCGGCAGCAAGGTGAGCTCCCTTAAAATAGGCGACCGGGTTGGCGTTGCCTGGATTTTCTCGGCTTGCGGCACCTGTAAATTTTGCCTGTCAGGCGAGGAAAACCTGTGTCCGGCTTTCGCGGCGACAGGTCGCGATGCCAATGGCGGCTATGCCGAATATATGACTGTTGCGGAAGATTTCGCCTATGCCATTCCAGAGATCTTTGCTGACGAGCAGGCCGCTCCTTTGCTTTGCGCCGGTGCCATCGGCTACCGGTCATTACGCCTGACAGGCCTGAAAGATGGACAACGGTTGGGACTGACCGGCTTTGGCGCATCGGCATATCTGGTGTTAAAAATGGTGCAGTACCGTTATCCGAATAGCGAAGTTTATGTTTTTGCCCGAAGCAGCAAGGAAAGAGCGTTTGCCAAAGAACTGGGCGCAGTGTGGACCGGAGATACCACTGAGCGAGCGCCCCATAAGCTGGATTGCATCATCGATACCACCCCGGCATGGCAACCGATCGTGGAAGCATTAGCAAACCTGGAATCGGGCGCCAGACTGGTGATTAATGCGATTCGCAAGGAAGGCGACAAGCGCATCCTGTTGAATCTGGATTATCCACTGCACCTCTGGCAAGAAAAAGAGCTAAAGAGCGTCGCCAACATCACCCGGAGTGATGTAAAGGAGTTCTTAAGTCTGGCGGCTAAAATGAATCTCCAGCCAGAGATTCAGGTATTCGCATTGGAACAGGCAAATGAAGCGTTGATTGAACTCAAGACCGGAAAGATTCGCGGCGCCAAGGTGCTGAAAATGGCTTAATGTCTTCAAAAAAGTACTTAGAACGAGCTGAACGTAGCGTTTAATGGTAGCCGTAGCCTTATAGATCGGGTTACGCTATGCTGACTATGGACCGGGAATATCCTTATTATTTATTGGGAAATAGTTAACGCTGCTTGACGATCCAGTTTTAAGGACTGGTATTTAGCATGTCCGAAGTATTCGCTTTTCCGGCACAATCAATGCGGCCTTAATTATCTGATTCTGTTACGTAGGCAATGATTTATAATGCTGCAATTCACCCAATCAAACCCGGACCACTATTTTTACAAAATGGCAGACTCGAAAATTTATCTGAATGTACCTTTTGCTCAAAAGGATGAGGCTAAAGCGCTCGGTGCGAGGTGGGATGCTGTACAAAAAAAATGGCACGCTCCAGCCAATAAGGACATTGCGCTCTTTGCCAAGTGGCAAACCGAAGCCGGTGCTGTAACATCGCCAAGATCGAAGACTTCAGCCTCCAAAATCAGTTCCTCGTCCAAGAAGACCACCACCGGGGTCAAAACCCATGCGCAGGATAAGGACTTTGTCGCCTATAACGGCGACGTGCCTCCTTGGGATTAGTGAAGCGTGGGAACGAGGGTAATCACATACACGGAGACAAAATGACGCACAAAAGATTGGCCATGAGTTCCTTCTGTACCTGGGACAATGACACGTTAGTGCTTAATATTCTTGGCAAACCTAGCGCAAAACAGGATGCCATTGGTAAGGCTAAAGGCAATCAGCTCAAGATTAGTGTCACTGCCTCACCTGTAGCGGGTAGAGCAACCGATTATATGGTTCGATTCCTGGCAAAAGAATTTGGCGTGACCATCAATGATATTGAAGTTGTGTTTGGCCGATTTAATGTCAATAAACAACTGCGTATTAAATCACCCAAGAATCTACCATCCGTCGTCAGCAAACAGTTATCCCAGGAAGTAAAAAATCCTTAACCATGCTGTCAACCGGGCGAATCAACGCTTCCCTGCCCGGTTGCCTCAAACGTTGCCGTTCAAAAAAAACAGCCAATTCTCTCGGTTTAGCTGCCATTGATAATACCGCATCCGCTATTGTTTAACCTTCGCTGGCAACGGCTGCCGCCTTGCGCTTCAAGTCTTTGTTGAGCCTCTGTAGGCGTTTGATCATTTCTTTTTTCATTTGCTCGCGGCCTATCGAATGTTTCAGACTGCTACCCATTCCCGCTACTTGATCAGTAGAGCTACGAGTTGAGTAAAACACCAGCGTGCCCTCTTTATAGGGCATGCCACCTGCAACCACATGACTGGAATTGTAGGAGTGTCCGACATAAAACTGTCGAGAAACAATAATGCCACCCATCTCGCTGGTAACCATTATGCGGTGATTGAGGATAGCGGTAGGCCGGTCTTCGACATTGCGATTCAACCACAGAAACTGTTCGCTAGTATTTGCCGGTAATGCCGCTGGATAATGAAGCCAGGCTTGTTGTAACTCTGGAAAATAGCGTGCCCAAGCTTTGCTATTGACCGCCTCGTTGCGCAGTTCCGCTGCCGGGTCAGCATTGCCCTTCTCGCGGCTATAAGCGGCAATACCAGACAAGCCGCTTTTCCGATAAGCTTGTAAGCGTTGCAACAGAAATTCCCGGTATTTTTGGTTGGCGGTTTTTAACAAGGTTGCCTTATCGGCATCTTCCAGGCTGGCTTGCAAACTTTTCAGGCTGTCGAGTTCTGGTTTCGATAGGTTGAATTCATCGCCTGGCTCGGCATCAAGAAATGCCTTGGCTTCATCGAACTGCTTATTGGTAAAAGAAAATTGCTTAAAGCTATTTATGTCGGCGTTATTGGCAATCGGACCGGAGGCAATGATGTCGTTTTCTGTAGTAGAGAGATTGCCGCGTTTAATATAATCGACGATTTTTGGCAAAGCTACCGGCAGTATCATAGCCACACCGATAGCAAGCTCTTTCTGGCTGGTTTCGCTGACATCATAAGCAACAATTTCGCCGCGTTCGAGTTGAGCTGTTTGTTCTGAATCAATGCCGAAGTCTTGCAGAACCTGTTGCGAGGTGGGCGCTTGCTGGGCGAAAACGGCCTGACCGCATAGTACGCCGGTCAGTAACATAAGTTGGATGGATATTTTGTTGTATAGCATAAAATTTCCTGTGCAAATTTTAAGATTTTTTACCTTTTCTTAGTTCAGCTTGCCTGCAATTATTTCTATCTGACCAGTCAATGAAGGCCTGACTTAGCAATATTCTGACAACATCTCCTTGTAGCGACAAATATAATGAGCGCTTTTTGCCATAAGATCAAAAGAACCGATTTACCTACTGCCAACTGAACTGAGCACAGCGATATTTTAAGACGGCGGGCGAAAGTAACATTCCACAGTTATCCGATTTGATTCGGGCTGCGACTCCTGTAGGTAATGAGAAGTTACCTACTATTTAATACTCGATGTTCAAGTTTTTAAATTTTTTGCAGCCTGATTCTTGGAAAATTATCCAGCAGCACGGTACTGTAGCGAAACCGTCGGCCCTAAACGCCCCAAATCCCTCCCAACCATATGTTTTCCAGAAGGCATTAACTGAAAAACCTCATCAATAAGTCCAGCCAATTCTTTGAGCTTAGCCGCAGGATTCTTATC
>NZ_JAWPOH010000043.1:0-34928 GCF_037671525.1 Methylobacter svalbardensis | reverse complement strand
TCAAGCTGGAATGTCTGAAGATAAAATACAAGGCCAATCATTTTGCGCTAAGAACTAAGCTATTTATCAAAGCGAACCAGATAGCTTATGAAGAGTTGCAAAAATTACTGGCTGCGTAACATCAGCTGTTAAGTAAAATTTCAGAACATGGCAAAGTGTTGTTAGCCGATAACCAAGGTTTCTATCTGGCCAGCCATGGATTTCCTCATGAAGTTGCCGAGGAGTTGTCGGCGTTAAGTGCAGAAATTGCAACCGTGCATGAGCGCCGTTCGGGATTGTTGCTGAACAACATGGGATTGGGCAGTCATGCCTGGGCGGTCGTTGATTCGTTCGGCAACAGTCAGGTGGGTTTTTGGCCGTTATTTATAGGTAACAACCGCTTTGTCGTGGCCATGTCAGGCACTCCCCATTTCAACCAGCCGGAATTGGTGTCTTTGGTGTGGGCGTTAACCATACGTTATGCCGGTGACAATCTATGATTTTAATTATCAAAAAATAAGGAAAAGTAATGCGCGCAGATATGTTGACGTCGGTTTTAACAGAACTTAATGGAACTTCGGGGGACATTGAAGCCTCGGCGGTTATTTCCACCGATGGCTTAACCATCGCTTCTGTATTACCTGCCGGTATGGATGAAGACCGGGTTGGTGCGATGAGTGCAGCGATGTTGTCATTGGGTGACCGTACCGCACAAGAACTGGCCCGAGGCCGTTTAGAGCAGGTGCTGATCAAAGGTGAAAAAGGTTATGTGTTGATGACCTACGCCGGTGCGGAATCGGTGTTGACCGTTTTGGCAAAACCCAATGCCAAATTGGGCTTGATTTTCCTGGACGTAAAACGTGCCGCAGCCAGTATTGCGGATTTCCTATAGCGCTGTCCGGTATTTTACCAGGAAAACTTGATAACGCCGTGACAGGGTTGGCTTTGATGGTCATGCAGCAATCTTATCAGGAGTCCGGCATCGCCGAAGAGCTGGAGAAATTCCTGAGAATTTCCGGCATGAGCCGCACCCTGTTTACCAATCGGGCTAAAGCCTATAACTAACCCCAGTCCTATTTTGTCAGCCCGGTTTGCAATTTCCGGTTGATTTCTTTAGCGAAGCACAGGAGATAAGTGCCATGATTTACGATATGAAACCTGAAGATATAGTTGGCGATTACCAAGAGATTATCCTGAATTTATTTGGCAATATAACGCGTAAAATTTTATATACTCAAATCGAAACGCCTTATCCTGACGGTAAGCTTATCGTATCAACCACTGATCCGAGCGGCGTGATCACGCATGTGAATCAGGCCTTTATTGAGATGTCGGGGTATACCGAAGATGAGCTTATCAATACGCCGCATTCAATATTAAGGCACCCGGATATGCCGCCTGCGGCTTTCAAGGATCTATGGGACACCGTACAAAAAGGCAGTAAATGGCAGGGTTTTGTAAAAAATCTGCGTAAGGATGGCGGTTATTACTGGGTTAAAGCAACCGTCATCCCCAATGTCCGGAATGGCCAAGTAACGGGTTATACCTCCGTGCGTCGAAAACCCTCCCGAACCAAAGTGGAAGAGTGCATCAAGCTTTATCCGACCTTGTTTTAATCACACGGAATCTAATCATGTCGCATGTATTTACCATCAGTCCAGATTTTTCCCCCGATCATATTTCCGGTTGGTATATCTTTAATACCTGGCTGCAAAAGCAGACAGGGGAAGCCATCCATTTACAAATGTATGATGATTTTCAAAGCCAGAGAGAGGCTATCAAAAATGACGGTATCGATCTGATTTATGCCAATCCCTTTGATGCCGCGATGTTGGTGCGAGAAAAAGGCTTTTTACCGCTGGTAAAACCCGCCGGCAGAGTTGATGAAGCTATTATTGCCGTCAACGCCAAAAATCCAGTAGAAGACGTGGCTTATTTGTCACCCGGCATCAGGGTCGCTGTGACTGAAGACCCTGATGTTCACTTGATGGGCATGATCATGCTGGAACCTGGCGATTTGCATGCCGGCAATGTCGCAACAAATGTTTATGATACTTATGTTCTGGTTGCAAAACATTTGCTGCGCGGAGATGCCGATGTAGGCATTTTCCTGGCTGAAGCTTATGATGATTTATCGAATATGATTAAGAGCCAACTGAAAATTTTGGTTCGCAGTCAGATCAGTGTTATCCATCATTCACTGATGATCGGGCCGAAACTGGCCGAAAAAAGGGATGAATTTCAACGCCTGCTGATAGACATGAGCAATGATGCAAAAGGGAAAGGTGTTCTGGACGGTCTGGGATTTGAGGCATGGATCGGTGTTGAAGATGAGGAGATGGAATTTATGATTGACCTTATGGACACCTTAAATACTTGAACAGGATTATAGTGGACCTATTGAGCAGGGTTTCATCAATAGGTTTTTTGTCGTTCAATCTCGGCTAACGACCTTAAGTGATCGAGTACCTGTTGTAATATGAGGGAATCGCTATCACGCGGCGAGACCATATAAGCCGGTAATTTGAATTGCGGACTATCGGGCACGTGAAACAGTTTTTGGCTTTTAATCAGCGGCTCGGCGATACGTATCGGCAAAAAGCCAGAACCGCCATTACTGAGAATTAACTGCACCGCCAGCCAGCCGATATTGACCACTTGGGCCGGGCGTTCCAGGTCAGGATAACTGTTACTGTGTTCAGCGTAAAACCCCGGTCCCCAGTCGACATAGATGTAATCATCATTGGGCCATGGCTTACCGGGATCGGTGGTCATCAGCAACAAGGTTTCATCGAACAAATGTTCAATCTGCAGTCCGGGACTATGTTGCGGCGTGTACATCATCCCTATGTCCATCGAGCCTTCGATAAGACTGCGCATTAAATCCTCTTCAAAACCGATATCGCTGCGTATTGAAACATCCGGTACCTGTACGCGTATGCTGCCAATCCATTCCGGCAGCAAGGCTTCCCACAAGGCAATCCGCGCTCCAATGGTAATACTCGCGCGGTAGCGGCTGGGCAGGCCAATGTCATGTCGCGCCTGTTCCAGCGTTAATAACAGTGATTTGGCGTGACGTAAAAACCGCCGCCCCGGCAGCGTTAACGTGGCACCGGAACGATTACGCACAAATAGCGAAACACCCAAATACGCTTCCAGGCGCTGTATGCGTGTGCTCACTGTCGACTGCGTTACATACAGCCTACTGGCGGCCTCCAGAAAGCTGCCGTTGGCGGCGACACTCAAAAATGTTCTGATCTGATCAATGTCCATAAATCTTAGTATCGGATATATCGATATTAAAGTCCAATAAAAATCGTTTGTCTTATATTAACTTTGTTTTTATAGTTGTTTGCAATAGGAATCGCAGATCCGTGTAGAAGCGATGCCCATAATCCTGCGGGAGATCACTCATGCAAACATCATCCGAACCAACTGTTAATGCAGAAAATGCTGTCTATCAGCCGATAATAAATAAAAACGTTGCTGTTGCACTGGCCTTGCTAGTCAACGGCTGTTGGGCACCGGCAATCAAACCGCCCGTTTCTGAAATCACCAAGCTCAGCACCATACTGGTCGTTCCGGTCGAATCACCACCTCTTGAAATCATACCCGATCCATTGGAAGAGCGTATACCGGTGTACAGGCATTACCGAAACATGTCGGTGGATTTTTCATTGCCGAAAAGACTCTACCGAACGTCAGGAGGCGTCATCATTGCCGGTTTGGTCAGCGAGGACGATGACCAGGATTTAACCATCCAGGACGAACAAACGTCACCGACCTTGGCGATCGCTGCAGGGTCTGAACTGACCTGGACGCCAACGCTTGTTTTGGCGCAGCAGACGGCAACTCAATTGACCGAGAACAACATTAAAGTTATATTGAATCGCTATTATTACCGTCTACCCATGGCAGATGCAGATCGTAACGCCCAGTTAACGCATTGGCATGACGCTATTTCGGAATGGTATGGACAGAATGTGACGGCTGTTGATTATCAACACTATGCCGGAATCGATGCGGTATTAGAGCTGGGGTTCGGAAACTACAGAGTTTTTGAAGGGCAGACTTCGGTACAAGTGCTTATGAAGTTGATTGATCCTCACACCCGGCAAGTCATTGCCCGAACTCGCGCCGAGACTTTTACTGTCGAAAGGGCCGGACAAGCCGCTTTTAATCGGGACAGCGAACCATTTAAACAGTTGGTATCGGAAATGAGTTTGCACCTTGTCAAGCAAGGGTTGAATGATATTGGCTGGCGACTGCAATAACTTGCCGACAGACCAAAGCAAACAGCGTCCTGATTGAAGAGGAACCATGGCTATCATCTACGATAAACAGCTTCAAGGATGGCGTTTTGCCTTATTCAACATCTGCTTGGGCCTGAGCCATGCGCTGGTGATATTCAATGCCGGGGCGTATATCGCGATGCTGCCGCGAGTCGCCGCAGGCCTGGGTATTCCGCCCAGCTTTGCGACCTGGACGCAGACCGATTACATGATCGGACTGGCCCTCGCTTTTCCGGTGGGCGGCTGGTTGTCGCGGCGGATGGGTGAATATCGTCCCTTTGTTGCGGCCTTTTTTGTGTTTGCACTGGCATCTGTTATCTGCGCCACTGCGACCTCGTTTTATGGCTATCTGGCCGGACGCATTTTGCTGGGGTTTGCCGGCGGCTTGACGCTGCCGTTGGGACAATCGCTGCTTATCCATGAATACCCGGATAAACGAAAATCCATCGGCATCGGCGTTTGGAGTGTGTTTACCTTAACACCGTTTACCTTCGGGCCGCCTTTGGGTGGCTGGATAGCCGACACGCTGGGCTGGCGCTGGCTATTTTGGTTCAATATTCCGATAGCGCTGGCCATCGGCGGTATCGTCGGCGCCTTGCTTTATCAACGTGGCAGTAAACGACTCCGGCATCGTTTCGATAGCGTTGGCTTTGTGCTGATTACCCTGATTCTGTTCGGCTTTCAAACCTTGCTAAACCAAGGTAACGACCTGGACTGGAATAATTCCTTGCACATCAACAGCCTGATTATTTTCATCGTCGTCACGCTGATTTATTGGGTGATCTGGGAATTGAGCCAGCGCCGCCCTTTTCTGGATATAAGTTTGTTCGCACAGCGGAATTTTACGATTGGCGCGGTCATTTTATTCGTGGGTTTTTTGTTATTTCAGGGGCTGTTATCGATGCTGATAGTGCAACTGCAACTGTCCCTCGGTTATTCATCATTATTGGCAGGCTTGGTGTTTCTGCCGATGGCGATTTTCGCCAAACCGATGGCCGGCGTGTTTCATGAAATCGTCAAACGCTTCGACGCCCGCTTGCTCGCCTCGATTAATTTACTGGGTTTTGCGGCAACCTATTTCTGGCTGAGCCGGTTCGACGGTCAGGATGCTTTCGCACAACTGTTCTGGCCCAAGTTACTGGAAGGCGTCTGCCTGGGCAGTTTCTTCGTGCCTCTGACCGCCTTGCTGTTGCATGGACTGCCCCCGGAGCGTCAGTGGCGAGCGGTGGAATTGGCAAGCCTTATGCGTATTGCCGCCGGCGCCATCGGTATCGCACTGCAAGGCATTGTGCTTTACCGACGGGCGCCATTGCATATGACCCGGTTCGCCGAGACCCACACCGCTTTCGATTCAAGCTTTGAGCAAACCATGGATACCTTGATGGGGGCCGGCTTTAGCGAATCGGCAGCTATCGCCAAGCTCGCCAAATTGGCTGGCCGGAACTCGATGATCCACAGCATGAATGATGCTTTCTGGATAGCAGGTTGCATCTTTGTAGGCTTGGCGATACTGGTTTGGTTTGCGAACCCGACCAAGCAGCCTGCCAAGCGCACATTAAGCCAGGCCCAGCGTCGTGAAGCTCAAGAAATACTGGTGGAGGAACCTTGATGCAAACTGGTCTCAGATACCGATTTTTAGTTTTTTGGATCAGCTTGGCTGCCTTGCTGGTCTCGTTGCCCGGTTGCGCCTGGTTTGGCGATGAAAGCAAACGTGCAAAGATGATGTCCGTACCGGAAATGTCGCAATCGCTGGCCTCAGCCCGCCCATCGTTGACTGCCAATGCGCCATGGCCGCAACCCGCATGGTGGGAGGTCTTCGAAACCCCGGCGTTGAACCGGCTAATAGCTGCGGCATTGGCTGACAATCCCAATTTCAAGGCAGCGGCGGCACGTTTGCGGCAATCCCAAGCCATGGTCGATGCTCAGGCAGCAGAGCTTTATCCCACCGTCGATGCCAATGTCAGTTTCAGCGCCCAGCGTTTCTCAGCCAACAGCACCCAGGCCAAGCTTGCCGGGGAAAATTTCCGGCAGTTACTGATCAATCCGTTGGTATTACGTTATCACCTGGATTTCTGGGGACGTGACCAAGCGGCACTGGAAGCTGCCGTCGGCAGGTCGCTTGCGGTTGCAACCGAGCTGGCCGATGCCGAATTGTTGCTGGCCTCGGCAGTTGCCGGCCGTTATTTCGATCTGGTAGCAGCCAGCGAAAAACTGACAATTGCGGAAAAAATTGTGGCCGACCGAAAAGCTTTGTTAACGCTGCAGCAAGTACGTCTGGCAACCGGCCTGGTGACTACTGCGCCATTGCTGCAAGCAAAAATGGCGCTCAATGCGGCACGACAAACCGAAGCCGGCGTGCGTGCAGAGGTCGAATTGCAAAAGAATCTGTTGGCCGCGCTCGCAGGAAAAGGCCCAGACTGGGGCCGCAGTATCGCGATCGAACGCGGTGTTTTCCCCAAACATCTGGCTTTACCCGCTAATTTGCCGCTACGCCTGTTGGCACACAGGCCTGACGTCACCGCGGCGCGACTGCATGCACAAGCCGCCTCCCAGGAAATCAAGGTCGCTGAAACCGCATTCTATCCAGACGTCAACCTGATTGCCTTCACCGGTTTGCACAGCGTCAGCCTGACCGATCTATTGCTGCAGGGTTCCAGTCTTGCCTATGCAGTCGGCCCGTCGATTGAATTTCCGATCTTCAACGGCGGCCGCTTGCGTGCCAATCTGACCTATCAGGAAGCCGGTTATGACGCCGCCGTGGAACGTTATAACGGCAGTCTTGTGCATGCAGTTCAGGAAGTGGCCGATGCCCTTAGCCGATGGCGCGAGATTGACACGCGCATCGCCGAACAACAGCAAACTGTTGCCGACGCTGCCGAAGTTGAACGCCTCGCGGATAGTCTCAATCGCACCGGTCTCAACGACCGCAACGAATTAATGCTGGCGTGCGTGGAAGCACACCAACAACGCTTTCGACTGGCAACGCTGAAAGGCGAGCATTTTAAAACTGCCGTGCAGGTCATCAAGGCACTGGGCGGCGGCTTTAACGAAATCAGCGCTAAACCTCAATAAAACCACTATGCAAAATAACATTCGTCCCAAGGAAATCATTCATCAACGCAATCGCCGGCTAATAGGGGTGACGTTGTCGATAGTATTGGTGTGCCTGGGATATTCCGGCTACTGGTGGACGCTTAACCGTGGCTGGGTTAGCACCGACGATGCCTTTGTGATGGGACATCTGATTACCTTGAAGGCCCAGACTGAAGGCACTGTCGTCGAAATTCTGACGGAAAACACCCGGCATGTGCAAAAAGGTGACGTGTTGATCAAGCTGGATGGCACCCACGCGGAAATTGCCTTGCAACAAGCCGAAGCCGAATTGGGTGAAACGGTGCGCAATATTGTCAGTTTGGCGGCGAAAGTCGATACCTTTAAACAGCGCATTATCGCCAAAGAAGCGGCGCTGACTCAGGTTCGTCACGATCTTGGCCGCTTTAAAGCGGCAGCGCACGACGGCGCGGTATCGGATCAACAGGTACAGAATACCCAGGATAGAATCCGTGAGCTCGAAGCTGTCATTGGTGAAATCCGAGCCGAAAAAACAGGTATTGAAGCGCAAGTTGCCAGTATCGCAATCGAAAATCACCCCGCTGTCGAAAAAGCCAAGAGCCGGGTTCGCACTGCTTTTCTAAATTATCAACGCCGCAACGTTATTGCGCCAGTATCGGGTTATATCGCCAAACGCAAGGCGCAAATCGGTGATAACGTTAAAGCTGGTGCACCTCTGCTGGCGATTGTGCCGCTGGACGACCTGTGGATAGACGCCAATTTTCTGGAAACCCAGATCGCCGGAATCCGCCCGGGACAATCGGCTGACATCCGGGTCGATGCTTACGGCGATGAGCTGGTCTATCACGGCCACGTGCAAGGCATCACTCCCGGCACCGGCAGCACCTTTGCGCTGTTGCCTACCGATAATGCCACCGGCAACTTTATTCATATCGCCGAACGTGTGCAGGTGCGGATTGGACTGGATCCCAAAGAGCTGAGGGACAATCCCTTGCAACCTGGACTTTCCACATTTACCCGCATCAATATCAGTGAGCAAGGGCAATCGTTGTTATCGTCCTTAGTTCATGCCGATGGCGACGCCTATCGAACCGAAATTTACGGTCACGAATTAGACGGTGTGGAACAACGTATCCGGCAGATCATTACCTCGAACAAGCAGTAAAACATGAAGGTATCAGGTAATAATGATTCAGAGGTGTTGCGGCTTATCGACAGACAGCGCTGACAAATCGGCATCTAAACTGGCAGAATCAGCCAGGGTGTATTGTCTGGTATCGCCATAAATACGCGCTGTGTCTCATATAAAACACCCAATGCGCAGTGATTACCACCCTGTTTTTAAAGCTGTTTTCATGCGTTTGGAGCACTGCAATACATGTCTACAGTTTAGCTTTGACGATCTGATATACTTCTTCTGCAGCCAAATCCGCACCATTCAAGATCGTTTCCAGCTCCGCTAATTTTGCATCGGCAAAAACCCTGTCTTTAAGACTGCCTGCATTAATGTAAACATTTAACGCTGCGCTTTTTAGCGCGCCGTAACCTGCCATAACCGCAACACCGGCATCGCTGATCACACCTAGATTACCTTTATCTGCGGCAATCCTGCTCAATGCAATAGTTTCCGCACAAGCGTGTGCGCACTTCAAAGGAACGACGGTGGCTTCCTTTAATGCTGATTGAATAGCCTCGCTACGCGCGGCCTTTTCTTCATCAGAATCTTTTGGCAAACCATACGTCGCCATCAAACGCTCGAAGACCTCAACGTCGGCTTTGATCATGCCGGTCAGCGTTTCACGCAACGCTTCTGACTTTTCCAGCAATGCCTGCATTTCAACTTCGACTTCAGCGTACTTAGGCTTGCCTATGGTCAAGTTACAAACCATGCTGATTAAAGCGGCCGCCTGCGCACCCATTACCGCTGCGGCACTACCGCCACCAGGAGTAGGCGCCTTGCTGGCCAATCCATCAATAAAGGCTTGAACTGATTTATCTTTTATTTCACTCATGGTGTAACGTCTCTTCAATGCAGTCAGTTATAGTAAAATTTTATAAAAAAGAGTGAGGACTCTCGAAATAGAAGCTTTGTCTGCACAATAACAAAAGTCCAACCTCGAAGATATTAACAGAACTCCTCTTGAATCCGCGTCATTACGACAGATTGAATAACCGCATTAGCGCAAACCCGGTGGTGGCTGCAAATGCGGGGATTCACACGACATGAGCCAACCGACGATACCGAAAATATTTAATTCTGCGCAATAACGCACAGATAATTTCTACATGTTTGTTTATTATTATAATTGTTCAAGATACGTTACGACATAAAACCGCCCAACTCAAGATGATCAGCCCCCTCTAGTGCTGGACCTGCAAGCGGCCTCTACTCATCATACGCCGCTTAACTTATTACCTCCCCGCCGTCCCCACAAGGCATTGGGAGGTTTTTTTTGCCTGCGCTATGCACTGCCATGACGAGCAATGCAGCTTAACTCCAATCATACTTGATGTCGAAATAGCCAGCGAGTAAGCTATATATTCTTATTCGTCAAAATCTCACGCCACCTTGCCGTTTTTATCCACGTTCAGCATATCCAATAGGCTGCATATTGCCGCTCAAGTTACAAAACAAGCCTTTCACCGCACCGAGACAGAACCATAGGATCAATAAGCAACTGAAATAAATATTGAATTTATTTATGGCTAAACTATTGCTTGGATAATGACAGCAATTCACTTTATCAAATACATGACGGGGAACACAATGCTGACAGATCAAACAAATCACGCCGAACCACATTACCAATACACCCCTGAACTCGCAATTATAGAAAACGCGTATGACAACTACACTATTGCCAATCAGGACGACATCAAAAAAAAACTAAACCACCTGCTCAGTAAAAATGCCTTGCTGTCCATTAAAGTTTCTGGAAAATTTGCAACAAGCACACTTTTAACGACGATTACCTGTATCGAAGGCGATCATATTTTTTTGGGCGGATTCCAAAACGATCGCTTTAATAAAGATTTGCTGATGCAAAGTACCGTGGTAGTCTCTGCTAATTTTGAAGGTATAGCCGTTAGCTTTATATTAAGTGAATTTAATGGGCATGACATTGATGCCACATTCAACCTAAAGGCTCCTCTTCCCCAAAGCATGGTGTGGGTGCAACGAAGAGATGCTCGCCGAGTAAAAATACCCATTAACATCCCCGTCAAAATTCAGTATAAAAATCAAGCCGAATACTTTAACGTAACCGATATTAGTGTTACCGGCCTATCCTATATCCATCAATCTGAGAATCAGCAGCCTACAATCATTGGCGGACTGCATACAGACTGCAATATTGTCCTGCCCGATAAAAGCAGACTCCTTGCCTGCCTGGAAATAGTCAACAACATAACCATTCCCCTCAAGCACACCCGGCAAATAAACCGTGTCGGTTGTGAAATAAAGCGGGCCTCATACCGGCTTGACACAGCATTGCAACGGCTTATTAATCAAATCGACTTCCATTACCAATAAGAGTTTATATTTACAATGGGCTATGGTTTTCTGCGACAGAATGCGGAGTGACTGACCGAACCGGGTGCAATATATAAGCCTTATGCCGACACGACATGGCACATGAGCAAGGAAGAAACTAAAATCGAATATCCTGACTAAGCAGGTCAAAAATTCTGGTGATCGCACCCTGGTTCTGCAGAACAAACGCTTTACCCTTTTCAGCTAACAAGCTCCTGTATGCAGAATCCGCATGCAGGGCTAAAATCGCACTGACTATTTCGTTTTTATTCTGACATTGTATTGCCGCACCCTGCCGCAGCACTCCTTCAGCTATTTCCTTAAAATTCTCCATATACGGACCAAATAAAATCGGGGTTCCAACTGCCGCTGCCTCAAGAATATTATGCCCTCCAACAGGCACCATGCTGCCGCCGACAAACGCCGCATCGGAGGCCGCATAAAGCATCTTTAACTCACCCATAGTATCAACCAGATAAACATCGGCATACTGATGACGAATTTCGCCGGATGTACGCATTACCACGGCAAGCTGATTCCGTTCGCACAGTTTTTTTACTTCGCCAAAACGTTCGGGATGTCTTGGTACAATAACCAGCAATAATTCAGGGATTTTCCGCTTTATTTTTTTATAGATTTCAAGAAATATGGCTTCTTCATTTTTATGGGTGCTGGCAATCAACCAAACAAACCGACCGCAAAAAAAATCAGCTTTTAACTGCAAGCCCTGCCTAATAATGTCACTTGAAACTTCAATATCAAACTTTATATTGCCTAACGCTCTAACTGTTTCAATTTTAGCGCCAATAGCAATAAATCGCTTGGCATCATCCGGGGTTTGCGCTGCAATTAACTTGACGTGAGCTAAAGCAGGAACAATAAGAGCCGGAATTTTTTGATAGCCGCTTGCCGATTTTTCCGATAAGCGGGCATTGACAACATATAACGGAATTTTATTTTTGCTGCAACAGGCAAAAAGATTGGGCCAAATTTCAGTCTCCATGATCACGGCTATTTTGGGTTTAAAACACCGCATAAATCGACTAACCGCACAGGGAATATCATAGGGCAGATAGACATGCTCCACGCTTTCCTGCATCACTGCCTTAATTCTGGCAGATCCTGTAACTGTTGTCGTCGTAATTAATAACCTTGCATCGGGGTACTGTCGTTGTATCTTCTTGACTAGCGGAAATAAAGCTTCCGCCTCTCCTACCGAGACTGCGTGAAACCAAATGACATTCTGGGGGAATTTTTTTTGATAGAGAGCAAAACGCTCGTTCCATCTGTACCGATATGCGGGAACCTTAATACTTCGCCAAATCAGGCGAATGAGTATAAAGGGAATAATCAGATAAAAAAAGCAGGAGTAAATAACTCGCATCGTTAAAAAGCAAAGGGTTGTAAGTCGCCCCACAACCCTTTCCCTTGAGCCTTTATTATGCTTCAGCAGCAATTTTAATAGGCATTTTTACGACAACATCGGTATGGCAATTAACGTCGATCTGATATTCGCCGATTTGACGAATAACGCCCTGAGGCAAACGAATTTCATGCTTTTCAACCAAAACGCCTGCTTCGGTAATCGCATCAGCAATATTTTGCGTACCTATTGAACCGAACAATTTGCCTTCATCGCCAGCCTTGTGAGCAATAACAACTTGAAGCTTGCTCAATGCATTGGCACGCGCTTGGGCCGCACTCAGCTTTTCAGCTGCCGCTTTCTCAAGTTCTGCGCGACGCGCTTCAAATTCAGCAATTTTAGTAGCTGTTGCAGCAACAGCTTTACCGTATGGAACAAGATAG
Organism: Methylobacter svalbardensis; assembly: GCF_037671525.1. NCBI lineage: Bacteria > Pseudomonadati > Pseudomonadota > Gammaproteobacteria > Methylococcales > Methylococcaceae > Methylobacter > Methylobacter svalbardensis. The sequence continues at coordinate 22,247 of NZ_JAWPOH010000043.1, read as the reverse complement.
TTTCTGCCATAACCTGATTTAATGACGACTTTATCGCCCAGGTTACCCAAGTTTGCTATCTTTTCAAGAAGAATGACTTCCATCTTTTAATACCTCATTTTTCGGATTTTATCCGGCTATTTTTTTACGCCATCAAGGCGTTTGTTGATTCGAAATTTTATTTCGTAAGTTCAGCCACGCATCGCTCAGGCCAACTAAAGCAACAGGCAGCATGGCATGGGGTATCAAAAACAATGTCACATAAAACATCGGCACTATGAATCGACCCATTTTCATCGAGGCAAACACAGTATGCAATACTGCCGTTCCGATAAAGGTATACAACACAAACAGCAAAATAGTGATATTCCACGATACCTCAGAAATCACACCGGAACTTAATGATGCGATAACCACCACTACAATACTGCCTATTGCCAACCTTGGATGCGTATTCAATGACAAAAATTCTTGCTTAAATCCACCGGGATTATAGAGCAAAGCCTGCCACCACCGTCCCAAAAACAGGCCAAACAGCAGGCCAAAAACTGATGCGGCCGCAACCACCCCAGTCATGTAATGGGACAATACATCCAGAGTATGCTGAACATCTTCAACCGGAGCATTCGGAGGCACCATTTGTGAAAGTATATGCTTCCACATTTCTGCCGCCTCGGCATTATAGAGATAAAAACCAACGACCCCCAGAACACCAATCAATACCGCAATTTCAATCGTCAGAGATAAATACCGCCCTTCTCTTAATATGATTGAAATCAGCCAGACAGGAACCCACAGCACCATCCCATAAAGCAACACAAACTGGTAATTGCCTAATAAGAAAAAACCTAGCACCCCTGCTACCGCAGTTGAACTTGCCAAAACAATGAAGCCTTCAATAGCTCCCCGCCTTAAAGTGACGAGAGCAACAGAGGCTGAACTTACTATACTCACTGGAGGCATAACCAGCGACACTAATGCAAGAGTAGAAGCCACTATCATGGCTTGCATTCTCCCGCGCATAATGTATTCCGCTAAAAAGCCCACTGATCGTCCAGCGTATTATTTGTGGGCGTCGCAGAAAGGCAACAATGCAATAAAACGAGCCCGTTTAATTGCAACACCCAACTGTCTTTGATACTTGGCGCTGGTTCCTGTAATGCGGCTGGGAACGATTTTACCGGTTTCAGTGATGTAATCACTCAACAAGTCCAGATCCTTATAGTCAATTGCTGTTCCACCTTCTGCACTGAATCGGCAGAATTTTTTGCGTCTAATGTTACGTGCCATAATAATTCTCGTAAATCCAAGTGTTAAAAGTGTTATTCAGAAGTAGTTTCGCCAGCATCAAAGTCTTCGTCGACATCGTCAGCTTCGCCTTCGGCGTCAATCACAGCCGCTGCTGCTTCTCTGGCCGCGGCATCTTTGGCTCTTGATTCAGCCACTTTATTTTCTTCGGCTGTTGACGTGGCAATGATAGATGCTTCAGTAATAGCTGCTTTTTGCAATAAAGTCATACTACGCAAAATAGCATCATTAAATCGGAAGCCGCTTTCTAACTCTTCCAAGGTAGGCTGATCACACTCAACGTTCATCAGCACATAATGCGCTTTATGAATTTTATTAATTGGGTAAGCCAGGTGTCTACGACCCCAGTCTTCCAAGCGATGAATCTTGCCGGATGCGGCCTCGATGGTTGATTTATAACGTTCAATCATCGCAGGAACCTGTGAACTCTGGTCTGGATGGACTAAAAAGACAATTTCATAATGTCGCATGATTTTTCCTTTCGGTTAAGCCTCCCACCTCTGTCTTATAAAGATGGTAAAGCAAGGAGGAGCTTATAGCCCCTAAGAACTGCCCATTATAAATGTTTTTTCAGCTATTGAAAAGTGTAACATCAGAAACAGCACTAATCCTGGAAAATAGCCAAATAACGCACGCAGACAGTACATTCGTTGCTAGCGCGCGAATCTGTCTGTCACCTGATGACTACCAAAAGGTTTTGCCCCAGCTTTTAATAAATCCTCATAGCTTGGTTTATCGGGTTAAGCTACCTAGCCTATGCGTATATACTCAACAAGCCCTTGCTGACCACAGCCCGTCCGTTTTCAATTTCCAGCTCTATATCATCAACCCCATCACTGGCGGTGCCCGCCTCACCCTGCCCCCGATCATCAGCGGCTTGTGCGGATTTTTGCGATTGTTGACGCCCCTGATCTGACGTAGTGCCCTGGGAAATATTCACCTCCACCAAGTCAACCTGCTGAGCACCCATCATTTCCCGTAATTTGGGAATGGATGCTTCAAGAGCCTCTCTTGTAGCCGCATGCTGAGCTGTAAAAACAACAGTTGCCTGATTATCAGCCACATCAACACGAACCGATATGGGACCAAGATGCTGTGGATTCAATCTGATTTCTGCCGAGGGTATCGCCCTGCTGCTGATCCACACGATCCGCTCACCTAAATCCTTATTCCATTCCGGATGCGATAGCGGCTTGGTTATTGCTGGAACATCTGTTTTATTGTCAACAACCGTTCTATTAAGTGGCATTATGTCCGATCCAACTCGAGGTAAGGCCTTCTCCCCTTCTAAACTTAAGGTCTGCAACTCCCCCCGCCCAGTCATTTCCGCTTGCCCTACATTCCCAACGTATTTTAAATCAAAGCCCTGCTTTTCCTGATCTGCCTGACCAAAAACAGCTTCACTCCGCGGCGTATCATCGGGAGCTTTCGCAGACTGATTCGGCTTAGCACCCTCCATTAATGGCTTTATAAAAGATGGCAACCCACCCTCTTTAATCACATCTTCAGGCGTCAAATTATTGACTGACTTTCCTTGCTCAACCGGCACAACCACGGGAAGGATGATGACTGCCCCCCCTTCATTTCCACGATTATCTTCAATACCCGTTATTTGAGCCTCGCCTTTAACCTGCTTCTCACCAGACTTATCAATTGCAGGCTTCAAACCCGTTTGAACCGAAGCATTCGTAACAACGTCTTTCAGGCTTTGCTCGGCTTCAGCGACCGCATCTGTCAGGTTTTGCTCAGCCGGAACAGCCATTGCAATCACATCGTTCATGTTCTGCTCAGCCACTGCCGCCTTTTCTCCAGCAGTAGTGCCCACGGCGATATATTTTAATGTGTCGGCTATCGCAACCAAGGCAGCTTCACGCTCAACGTCAACTTTTGTTTTGTATGACGACGGCAAATCATTGCCTAATAAAACGGCAAAATCTTGCGTATCAACATTATCCGTCGGCAAACCGACAACATCGCCGACATTTTCCAAAACAGCAACATCCGATGTCTGTAGAGACAGCGGACCCTCGGTTTTCATATTGCTCAACAACTCAATCTGCGCAACCAATGCACTGGAGAAGCCTTCGGAACTAACTCCACCATCAGCCAAAGGTGGCGACATGCCTTCAACCGTACCGTTACTTAGCGCCGAAGATGATAAACTTGTATTTTCTATATTCACAATCAATTCCCCTGGTGTCGTTATCGATTACTAAGCATTCCCCGTGCCACCTGCATTATTACGACCGGCTCTGGATGCTCGCTCATCCTGCTCCAGCTGCTCACGCTTAGCTTCCTGCTTCATTTCCACCACCAAAGCTGAATCACAAACCTTCTGCAAACTTTGGGTTTTCTGATGCAGCCCTTCCCAGATTTTTCTTTTGGCCATTAATTCAGCTTCAATTGATCTCAACACTTGCTCCTGACCAATGATTGCCTTATCAAGCTTATCAATAAACGATCTAAACTCCAGAAGCTGCGCGATATTGACACCCTTACGGCCTAACAGGTCAAATCTATCCTGGTATTCCCGCCGATAATTCTTTAAGCCGTCGACCTGAGTCTCCATCGTTAGCAGCTTTCTCTGAACGGCACCCAGTACTTCCAAAGCGTTTTTTTCCTGCGTCGCCTTAATATCTACTATGGTTTTAATGCGCTGCGATTTTTTCACTTATGTCCCTTGTATAAGAGGTTTGAGCATCAGCCGGTGGTCGGTCTGTTTACACCCAATAATAAGGCCAACTCCTGTAAACTCCGTTCCATATCAACCGGCTCATCCATGTCCTGCTGCAAAAAATCTAAAATCGCCGGATTTCTTTCAATGGCCTTGTCGATTCTAGGATCTGATCCTGGCTGATATGCACCGACACTGATTAAATCGCGGTTTTGCTGATAAAGTGAATACATTCGCCTTAACTCCCGCGCCATTTGCAAATGGCCGGCATCAATAATGTCCGGCATAACCCGACTGATTGACGCCTCTATATCGATGGCCGGGAAATGCCCCGATTCGGCCAAGCTCCTGGACAATATGACGTGCCCATCCAGCACCCCTCGAGCCGCATCGGCAATAGGATCATTAGTATCATCGCCTTCGGCCAGAACCGTATAGAAGGCGGTGATAGATCCTCCGCCGTGATCGGCATTACCGGCACGCTCAACCAAATGCGGCAACTTGGCAAAAACTGAAGGCGGGTAGCCCTTGGTAGCCGGCGGCTCGTCGATAGCCAGAGCAATTTCACGATGCGCCTGGGCAAACCGCGTTAATGAGTCCATCAACAACAAGACATCGAGCCCCTGATCACGAAAATACTCGGCAATGCTGGTTGACAATAGCGCCGCATGAACGCGCATCAAAGGCGGACAATCCGCAGGCGAGACCACCACCACAGCTCTTTTAAGCCCTTCTTCACCCAAGGTCTTCAGTACGAACTCATTAACTTCTCGTCCCCGCTCGCCAATCAGGCCGACCACAATAACATCTGCCTTGGTAAACTTGGTCATCATGCCCAGCAATACACTTTTCCCTACGCCGGTGCCGGCAAACAAGCCCATACGCTGTCCGCGCCCAACGCTGAGTATCGAATTTATTGCCCTAACTCCAACGTCGAGCGGCTCACGAATCGGCTTTCTCGACAACGGATTGATCGGCACACCATTGAGCGAAATCAGTGCATCGGTTTTAAGCGGGCCTTTGTCATCAAGCGCATTGCCTGCACCATCCAGCACGCGTCCTAATAGACCGAAACCCACTCTAGCCAAGCTATTTTTACCCATGGGAATGACCCGACAATCCGGTTCCAATCCATGAACTTCTGCGGTCGGCATCAAAAAAATGCGTGCATCGGAAAAACCCACGACTTCTGCCTCAATCATCCTGCCATTCTTAGTTTCAATTCGACAGCGGGAACCAATAGCTGCTCGACAACCGACCGCTTCCAGCGTCAACCCTACCATACGGGAAAGTCTGCCTTCGACAATCAGCTCAGGTACTTCAGCTAATCTTTCGGAATAGGGTTTTAATTTAGCCAGCCAAATCTGTGACCGATCTACATCCGGAATCACTCGTTTTTATCCTCGGCAACTGCTCCTGCGTCGCCTAAAGCGCCTACTTTTGGTGCTCTCGGCAACCGCTCCATGCGTTGCTCTACCTCCCCCGTCCGTGGGGTCGTACCTCCTCCATCCCTGGAGTCGTCGATAACGGCTCCTGAACCCCGGCAGTCGTGCTCCCGTTCACCACCCAATATAGCCGAGATAACAGCAGCCAATCGATGTTCTACAGTTGCATCAACATGTGAAATTTCAGTATCGACTTTACAGCCGCCACGGGTAATTAACGGATCCTCAACTATGTTCCAACTGGGTGACATTTCATCCAGCGCTAATGCGGAACGCACTAGTTCGGCATCTTCAGGATGTAATCTCAGACTGATCTTTTGTGACGCCAGCGGCAAGACATTGATGGTTTCCCGAACAACAGCCACGATTTGTCCTGGATCCAACTTAATTTCCCTACGTATTATTTGCGTTGCGATACCGATAGTCAGTTTAACCAGCTCTTTTTCCACTTCTTCATCTAGCGATTTAAACGGTTCGCTTAAGGACTCCAAAAGACTGACCAGTGTCGCCGCTTGGCTTTGCAACAAGTGCAAATTGTCCTCATAGCCTTTTTTTGATCCCTCGTCAAAACCTTGCTGAAAACCGTGCATCTTACCTTGCGCAAAGGCTTCGTCATACGCCTGTTTTTGCATGGCTTCAATTTCATCAACCGTTAAAATCGGCGTCGGCTCAACCTCTATTTCCACCGTCTCCGATTCCCTAGACAGCTCTGCTCCGGAGACGTCCGGCAGACTCCATAATCTTAACGATTCCAGTTCGGAGGCTGTGAATCTTGGCGCCTTAGATGAGTTCATCACCACCGACTCCCATTTGTATCTCGCCCGCATCGGCTAGTTTTTTAGCAATAATCAATATATCTTTCTGTGCTAATTCCACCTCACTTATCTTAGCGGGCGGTGAAGCCTCCAAATCATCACGCAGCATTTCTGCTGCCCGTTTGGACATATTGCTGAATATTTTTTCCTTAAGCTCACTACCCACACCCCGCAACGCCAGCAACAATTGTCCGGTTGAAACTTCACGCAACAAGGTTTGCATACCTCTTTCATCAATCGTAGTCAGGTCTTCAAAGGTAAACATCTTCTCCTGAATTTCCTGAGCCAATTCCGACCTGTGCTCGGCAATTCCGGACATGACTAAATCGGCAGCACCGCCATCCAGGAAATTTAAAATATTAGCCACCGCATCAACACCGCCGATATTTGTTGATTTGACATTATCAGAACCGGTTAATTGTTGCTCCATAATTTGATCCAACTCACGCAGGGCGGCTGGCTGTATGCCTTTCATCGTTGCAATCCGCATCATCAAATCAGAACGCATACTTTCGGGCAAAAACATTATCACATCCGCTGCCTGCTCACTTTCCATTAAAGACATAATGGTCGCGACAATCTGAGGATGCTCCAACCGGATCATGTCTGCAATCGACCGGGTATCCATCCATTTCAGCTGTTCAATCCCCTTGGTGTTACCACCTTGTAAAATTCGATCAAGGATACTGTTCGCTTTATCTGCACCCAAAGCACTGATCAATACGGTACGGATATACTCATCAGTATCCATCCCCAGAGCAGTCTGCCTCTTTACCGAGACAATAAATCCCTCAACCACTTCATCCATCATCTCTATGGAAATCTCCCCCACGCTTGCCATCGTGATACCTAAAACCTGCACTTCTCGGGGAGACATGTGCTTTAGAACGAGCGCGGCCCTATCCATTCCCAACGCCAACAACAATACTGCGGCACGATCAACCTGGGTTAGCTCTTTTGCTGGTGCCTTAGCCATCTTTTTTAATCCATGATTTAATAACTTGCGCGACTATTTTCGAATCATCATCGACCAGTCTCTTCACATATTCCAAGCGATGTTCGTAACTCTGAGGCACATCCAATAGCAGCAGATCCTGCATTTCCATTTCATTGGGCATCGAAAAGCTTACGCTTTGTTGACCGGTCGCTACAGCGACAGGCACACCTTGTTCATTAAAGCGAACAGCCCCCCCTATAGCGGCTGCCTTTTCTTGCGCCTCAGCTAGAGCTACGGATTTTTTCTCTTCTATATCCCGACCGACAAGACTGCGCATCGTGGGTCGCAACACCCCAAAAAGCAGGAATAATACGGCCAACACCGCAGCAGCTTGTTTCATAAGATCAAGAAACCAGCCGTGCTCCCAAACAGGTATTGCCGGCAATGCCTCAATAAGTTCGTCCATTTTGAAAGTCACATTAGTGACGGTAACCTGATCGCCCCGACTACTATCAAAACCTACTGCCTGCTTTATCAGATCACTAAAACGATTAACATCTTCCTGAGAATAAGACTGCGCTTTAAACGTACCATCGTTCTGGAGTAAATGCCGATCATCAACAACCACAGCCACGGACAAGCGGCGCAACCCTCCTGTCGCTAATCGGGTATGAGTAATGGTTTTATCCAACTCGTAATTTCTGGTGGCATTTTTTGCAGCCGAACCGGGCGAGGCAGCCGAACTTGCTGCCGTCGAACCCGGCGCAGCTGATGCTGCCGGTATTGCGGGTATTGTTTCCGGAGCCACACCTGCAGGAGTAGGTTGATTTGATAACGCGCCGGGAACACCTTGAGTAACGGACAACGTACTTTGTTCTTCCGATGTTTGTTCGCTTCTTAAAGCCGGCAAATCCGGATTGAACATTTCCTGGGTTCTGTCAGTCTCGGTAAAATCCACATCTGCTGAAATTTGCACGCGCATTCCGTCGCTGCCAACCAAAGGCGACAAAATATTTTGAATCCTCCCCATCAGATGCTCTTCAATATTTTTCTTATATTCGAATTGCTTGGACGTCAAATTACCTGCCACTGATGAGTCATTGCTGTTTAACAGCCGGCCTTTTTGATCGACGACAGTCACTTGAGTTGCATCCAGTTGCGGCACACTGGATGCAACCAAATGAATAATGGATTCGACCTGGCCTTTATCCAGCGACCTGCCTTGATATAAATTAACCATGACCGAAGCGCTGGGGTTCTTACGCTCCCTGACAAACACCGACTGTACAGGGATGGCTAACAGCACTCTGGCCGTCTTTATATTCTGGATGGACATAATAGTCCGCGCAATCTCACCTTCCAGGGCTCGTTGAAAACGCATAATTTCTACACTTTTGCTGGTACCGAAGCCCTGATCTTTATCCAGCAGCTCGTATCCCGTACTGGTACTTCTGGGCAATCCTTGAGCCGCTAATTTGAGTTTTACTGTACTCACGTCATCCATCGGCACCATAATGGCTCCAGAGCCGCTTTCGACTTTATACTTGATAGACTCCTTATTGAGAATTTCAAGAATTTCCGTCACATCACTTTCACCAATGTCGGAATACAAGCGCCCATAAGAAGGTTCCTGCGACCATAGAACAATAGCAACACCCATAGCAACACTAAGGGCCAGACCCAGCATCAGCCCCAGTTGACGCGCTATAGTCAGCCCAGCCAAACCTTTAATGGCGGGATGCGCATCGACCTTGGCCGCTAAAATATGAGACGCTTCACCCTCAAGGTGCCCCTTGCTCGTCGCCATTGACTCATTCCGGCGTTTTGCCTCAATTAAACTATTACCGCTCTGTTCGCTCATTTTATAATCACAGTTTGCCGAACTACATTGGCATATTCATGACATCTTGATAGGCTTCAACTAATTTATTTCTGACCTGTAGCATGGCCTGAAATGAAACACTAGCCTTTTGCGAAGCCACCATAACTTCAGCGAGACTTACGTTAGTATCGCCAGTCTCAAAAGCCTCCGTCATTTTTACGGAAGTTTGCTGGGTATCATTAACCGCGCCGATGGTCTGCTTTAGCATTGCCGCAAAATCAGCGCCGCCTCCACCTGTTTCCGGCACTTTACTGCTGCCGGCCTCAAGTGACATTGCCCGCATCTGAGCCAAAACTTGATTTACATTCATCTCACTCATGGGAAGGTCCTCTTACATTCTTAATAGTACAGAATTTAAAGCATTTTCAATGCCACATTTTAGCATGAAATAATTACACCCGAATCTTTCATCCTCGCCATTTTATAGCGAAGCGTTCTGGGACTAATGCCCAGCTTTTCAGCCGTTATCTTGCGACTGCCGTTTTCCATCTGTAAGGTTTGCAAAATAATGCTTTCTTCGGCAGACCGAACCCCTACACCCAAACCGCCGATCTCGGGTTTTTCATCTACAAGCGTTGTCTGCATCGTCTGTACGGCCTCGAACGAAGTCCGTATCGCCATCATCGAACCGGAACCCTCGAACACCAAATCGTCAACAGTAATCTTATCGTCAGACCGCAAAATAAGAGCCCGCTGCACCACATTATCCAATTCTCTGACATTACCAGGCCAGCTGTAAGCCTGCATTTTCTCAACAGCCTGACTGTCAAATTCAGGCACAATTTGGCCGCTTATACTATGGCGCTGCATTAAGTCCTGCGCCAGCGGCAAAATATCGCCTGGTCTGTTGCGTAACGGCGGAATATTAATAGGAAACACGTTGAGACGATAATACAAATCCTCACGGAACAATCCCCGCTCCATCTGTTCTTTTAGCTTCTGATTGGTGGCCGCCAAAATTCTGACATTGAGTTTGATTTTTTTATGGCTGCCCAGACGCTCGACTTCCTTTTCTTGCAATATCCGCAATAATTTTGCCTGCAAGCCTAAATCCATTTCGGCAATTTCATCCAACAATAAGGTACCGCCCTGGGCTTGCTCGAATTTTCCCGGCATGGACTGAACCGCTCCGGTATAGGCGCCTTTTTCATAACCGAACAACATCGCTTCCAGCATGTTTTCAGGAATAGCCGCACAATTCACTGCGATAAAAGGCCCGCGATGGTACGTTGAATTCTGATGAATATAGTGGGCAACAACCTCTTTACCCGTTCCACTCTCGCCCTGCAACAACACGGTAACATCGGTTTTAGCGACTTTAGCTGTCAGCGCATAGAGTTTTTTCATGCTTTCGTCTTGCACGACTCGCTGATTTTCCGCTGTATTGGCCGCAGCCGGATTGGCTACCACATAATCAGCCACCTTGTTGACCAGCGCCTGTGCATCAAATGGTTTGATAAGATAATCGGATGCGCCCGCCTGTATAGCTTCAACTGCCTTGGGAATGGTCCCGAAAGCCGTCATCAACAGCACCGGTGTTTCCGAATATTTATACTGCATATTTTTTAACAACTGAAAGCCGTCCATAACCGGCATCTGCACATCGCTAACAACCAGTTTAAACTTACCAAGTTCCAGTTTGAGTAATGCTTCAGTACCATTACGAGCAGAAACCACACGATAACCGGCTATATCCAGGGTGTCACAAAGCGCTTCACATAACGACAGATCATCCTCGACAACCAACACATCATACTGTTTCATGACTCATGACCTCTCTGATCGTAGCTTTGATGATTCTCGTTCCCACGCTCCTGCGTGGGAATGCAGTCCGGTATGGGTTCCCACGCAGGAGCGTGGGAACCCGAGGGCAAACTAAATACTTGTTGTATACAAGGCAGGACTAATGAAAAAACAGCGCCCTGCCCCAGAACCGATTCAACCTGCACATGACCGCCATGCGCCCGCACCACACTGTCTACGACAGCCAAACCCAATCCGGTACCGCGGGTCTTGGTGGTGAAAAACGGTTCAAAAATCCGCTGATACAGCTCCTGGTTAATGCCTGGCCCATCATCCTTAATCACTATCCGCAGCTCAAAACTATCAAGCTGAACCACCGATATTTGTATACATCCAGACTGGCCTACCGCATCAACCGCATTATTCAATAAATTAAGCAACGCGCCGCGCAAGGCATTTTCATTACCCAACATAGCGTCATCTTGTGCCTCATTAATAATCTGCAAATCAATTCCGCCGCTATCGGTATATTCTTTCACCGCTTCCCTGAGATGATTTAACAGCTCGACCAAGGAAAAAGTCTCCATCGCCAAGCGTCCGTCTTTGGCAAAAATCAACATATCGTTAACCTGCCTTTCCAGATAATGCAGACGTTCAAGAATTTTTTGTGAAAACCGCAGCCGCCTTTCATTATCCAGCGCCGGACTACTCATTTGCGATGCATAGAGTATTGCTGTCGCCAACGGCGTTCTGACCTGATGCGCCATACTCGCCACCATTTCCCCCATGGCCGATAACTGCTTTTGCTGATTGAGCATATCTTGCAGGTTACGCATTTCACTGACATCCGATAACAAAATAATTTGTCCGGAATCAGTCGGGGCATTGCAGGCAACCTCTCTACTAATGGTCATATTTACCCGTTTACCATTAATCAACTGTCGCTCATGATGGTTGCCAACGACGGGAATCAGGCTACGAACAGCAACGTCGAACCAATCCTGACCAATCAGCGGCTCAGCTAAAAAATCCATCGCTACCGCATTGCAGTCTACGACCTTTCCGTCCGAATCCAACACAATGACGCCAGCGGGAAGCGCTGCCAATATTTTTTCTAAACGGCTGGCAAGTTTTTCTTTTTCTTCAAGGGTCTTGAGTCGCTCACTATGGGCGAAAGCAAGCTCACCGTGCAGTTTAGCAACTTGCTCTTCCAGTCCTTGGTAAGAAACAGATAAATTCTGGGATAGCTCGTTAAAAATACGAAACGCATCGGTAAGCTGTTCGGTTTTCTGCTTTTTCTGAGTATTCATATCTAATCGCTTTGGTTTTCTACAACGTAAATTGACTAATAAAAATCAAGCAAAAACCAGACCAAATATTAATTCACTTTCTGTTCAAGACCTTGAGAATAAGATGACAGAAAATTGACTTCCTAACGTTGAAAATCATATTTGCGTAATTTTTCAACCAGCGTTGTGCGCCTCATATTTAACCGTTTGGCGGCATGAGCCACCACCCCATTGCATTCGCTCAACGCCTGACGTATCAAATCGACCTCTAAAACATTCAAATATTCTTTCAAATCGATACCCTGTTCCGGTAACTGCGCTAATGCGGTAGATGATCCATCAAAAGCACCGACAACTTCAAGTTGCTCGGACTGAGCGTCATCTTCTTCTGTATTAATCGCCTCTGTAGCATCAATTATTTGTTCAGATAATGGCTCAACAACATGATATCGTTGAAACTTTTCCGGTAAATCAGCCGCTTCGACGAGCCCCTTAGGGTTAATAATAGCCAGACGTTCAATCAAATTCGCCAATTCCCTGACATTACCCGGCCATTCATGCAGCATCAACACCGCCAATGCGGCATTGGTCAGTCGCACCGAGCCGCGATTGGAAGCTTCCATACGAGCGATAAGATCATTCACTAACAGCGGAATATCTTCAGCCCTGTCCTTTAACGCCGGTAATTCGATAGGAAAAACATTTAAACGATAAAACAGATCCTCCCGAAATCGGTTTTCTTTTATCTCATTTTCAAGAAATCGGTGTGTTGCTGCAATAACCCGCACATCGCAATGCAGGGTTTTGTTGCTGCCTACGCGCTCAAAGGTGCGTTCCTGCAAAATGCGCAATAACTTGACCTGCATAGCCAGAGGCATATCACCAATTTCATCCAGAAAAAGAGTTCCGCCTTCCGCCATTTCAAAACGGCCTTGCCGGGCGCTTAAAGCGCCGGTAAACGCCCCTTTCTCATGCCCAAACAGCTCACTTTCCAGCAATTCACCCGGGATCGCGCCGCAATTGATAGGCACAAACGGCTTGTCTCTTCGAAAGGAAGCATCATGCAAAGCGCGGGCAACCACTTCCTTGCCAGTTCCTGACTCGCCCAGAATTAACACCGTCGCATCGGATTCTGCAACCTGGTCAATCAACTTACGAATACCGACAATAGCCTGACTCTTACCTTTTAGCCGCTCAACTGAAGACGAACGACGATCGGATGCTTCACGCACCGTAAAAGACCTTTGCATGCCGGATACTGACAGTTTATCGAGTATCGGTTTCAACACAGGATACGTAGTCGGCCATTCCAACACTTGAAATACGCTATGAGTAATTGCGGTAGAAACCTGGAGCAGTGTTCCTTTGTTAATTAACAAAATAACCGGGACATTATTCGCCCGCCCCACAATATCAGTGAGCACAGCTGCTTGTCTTTCAATGCCATCACCGGCAAAAACAGCACACAACTGATCAATTTCGCTAAAACAAGATATATAATCCACTGAACCTGCGGTTTCTATCCTGTATCCCATAAACTGAAAAACCGTCTCCAGTTGTTGGATTCTTGCTTTATTATCGTCAATTAACAAAATACGCGGCAACGCCATATTTTTACACTCATTACTCACATTGAGGCCATTTAGATTAACCTTACGCCTTCCGCAATACTAATTGCGGCTCATCACCCGACCTAGCTATTTGTCAAAGTTAAGCATCGAATCATCATCATGTCAAAATTCTTTTTATTTCATACTGTTCTAAGATCTTTTTAATGTGATTTACACAAATAAATCAACCTATAACTCACATCCAGGCTTGACAAAAATTTCTCATCATAGACACTAGAGTTGTTTTCACAACCCCAGAGTACACTTTCTTTGAACGATATACCCCTTAGTATGCTGTTTGGCATACTTGCCGCCATGCTTATTCTTTCCGCTTTTTTCTCCGGCTCGGAAACGGCCTTGATGACATTAAACCGTTATCGTTTAAAACACCTGGTTAAACTAAATCATTCCGGTGCCATCAAAGCACATCAATTACTGCAAAGACCGGAGCGCTTGCTCGGCTTAATTTTACTGTGTAATAACTTTGTTAATAATTTCGCTTCATCGATAGCGACTGTCATCGCCATTAAACTCTACGCAGATGAAGAATCCAGTGTCGCTATCGCCGCCGGAATTTTGACTATCGTAATGCTTATTTGCTCGGAAGTAACACCCAAGACACTTGCCGCAATTAAACCCGAGCCGTTTGCCTTCCCGGCCGCCTGGATTTACACCCCCTTACTAAAAATCCTGTATCCTGTGGTTTGGTTCGTCAATTTATTTGTTAATCTGTTACTCCGCATAGTCGGTGTCGATGTCAAAAAAAACCGCCATGACGCACTCAATAAAGACGAATTAAAAAGTATTATTAGCGATGCAGAAAGCTTAATGCCGATACGCTACCAAAAAATGCTGATGGGCATCCTCGAACTGGAATCGGCGACTGTTGAAGACATCATGACGCCGCGCAATGAAATTATCGGCATTGACCTTGAAATGCCGATTGAAGACATCATTGCTCAAATAAAAACCAGCCCGCATACCCGATTGCCCGTCTATAAAACCAGCATCGACAGGATTATCGGTTTTATCCATTTAAGAAAAATACTGGTACTGCTTAATCAGCAGGATTTTGACAAGCAAACCCTCATTAACTGTCTGGATAAACCCTCGTTTATCCCTGAAAGCACCCCGGTGCACAACCAAATGCATCGCTTTAAGCATGAAAGAATCCGCATAGGCCTGGTAGTCGATGAATATGGCGATGTCCAGGGACTGGTTACGTTGGATGATTTGCTTCAGGAAATAGTAGGGGAGCTGATCACCGACGATATCGCCGTAAGAGTCCAAAGTGACGGTAGCTATCTGGTTGACGCCAATATTACCATCAGGGAATTAAACCGCGTCACACAATGGGCGCTTCCTACGGAAGGGCCAAAGACACTCAACGGGCTTATCATTGAGTTTATGGAAACCATACCCGAGACCGGAACCAGTATCAAACTGCATGGATATCCTCTGGAGATCATAAAACGGGATGAGAATAGCGTTAAACTGGTTAAATTTTTACCGATAAAATAAACCGTTATCACAATACCGAATAAGCGATAAGCCAAAAAATGGAATTTCTTGAATAACTAAAATAATACCGTCTATAATTAAAACTCATTTAAAGATGTGTTACCGCGATAATGGCAAAACTCACTGTTTTTTTTAAAGATAAAGCAATCCATTCAGGCCTGTTTGAAAACGGTGTTGTGCATATCGGGCGCGATGAAACCAATGACTTAACCATAGACAGCCTGGCAGTCGCCCCCGCACACGCCGTCATCATTATTCGTGACGATGCCTGCGCTATCAAGCAACTTAATGATGGATTCCCGCTAATCATCAACGGTGAAGTAATCAAGGCTTGCAATCTCAACAACAACGACATGATCTCAATGGGCAAGCATGCCATCCTTTTCAATACCGCAGAATCTATAGAATTTCCCACCGCATTCAATAATGGCCTTATTGACGACGTAAAATCACTTAATCAGGAAATTGACCGCGAATTGCATAGTCCCGCCGCCAATTTGCAAGTCATGAACGGCACTAATATCGGTAAAATCCTGCCGTTAAAAAACGCCATGACGCGACTTGGCCATAATGATGGCAACGGTGTTATTGCGATATCAAAGAGAAAAGAGGGGTATTTCGTTTCGGTATTGGAAAACAGCGGCACGATAACCGTAAACAATGAACCCTTGGACGATAGATTGCTAAAACTGAACACGAATGATGTGCTGGTTATCAACAACACATCCCTGCAATTCTTTTTGAATTAAATCCATGCATCCCATAGAAAACAACGATAACCGCCATTTTCACCGCATTCATTTTGCGGGTGAAGCCACCTTAAGCTGCGAAGGAAAAACCTGGGGCTGCGAAATTATTGATCTGTCCTTAAAAGGCTGTTTATTAGGCTTTAAACTTCCCTGGCAACAAGATCAGGAAAAACTCTACACCCTCACCTTGCCGTTATCCGAAGAAACCCAAATAAAAATGGAGCTGACCGCCATGCATGTTGTAGGCGACAAGGCAGGCTTTAAATGCGAACACATCGATATAGACAGCATCTCTGAACTACGCCGCTTAGTTGAGCTCAATCTCGGCAGCAGCGCCTTACTGGAAAGGGATTTGTTGGCGTTAAGCGAGTAACATCAGGCAAAGGGCGAAAGGCGAAAAACACTCTCCAGTCCTTCGCCTTTCGCCTCACTCTCACATCTCTGAAAGAATATCCAACGCCTCCGAAAGCGTAGAGACTCCGTGAATTTCCAGCCCATCAATCGATTTTTTAGGCACATTGGCCTTCGGTATCACCGCTTTTTTGAAACCGTGTTTTGCCGCATCATTAAGTCGTGCATGACCATTAGCTACCGGCCTGATTTCACCGCTCAGGCCGATTTCCCCGAAAAAAAACACATCATGCGGAATCACCTTATCTCTCAGACTAGAAACAACGCCCACCACAATAGCTAAATCGGAACTGGTTTCCGTCACTTTAATGCCGCCGACCACATTGGCATAAATTTCATCATTTGCGGTAAAAATGCCGCCGTGCCGGGATAGTACAGCCAGCAGCATCGCCAGACGGTTTTGATCGAAGCCCACCGCCAGTCGCCGGGGGTTGCCATACTGACATTCGGTCACCAGCGCCTGAATTTCCACCAACAGCGGCCGCGTCCCTTCCCACAGCACCGTCACCACGCTACCCGAGGAAGGCTTATCCGGCCGGTTTAAAAACATCGCCGAGGGATTTTTAACCTCTTTAAGCCCCGTACTATCCATCGCGAAAAAACCCAATTCACCGACGCTGCCGAAGCGGTTTTTGTCCGCTCTCAACACCCTGAATCGGGCGTCATCGGTAGATCCCAGCATCACTTGGGTATCGACAATGTGGCTCAAAGTCATCGGCCCCGCCAGCGATTGATCCTTGGTCACATGGCCAACCATAAATATCGACACATCATGCTTTTTGGCATATTGGGTCAAATAACTGGCCGACTCCCTGACTTGAGAAACCGAACCCGGCGCCGATTCCGTATCCTGGGTATGCATCACCTGGATCGAGTCTATGACCAGAATTTGCGGTTTGACCTCATCCAGCACATCGCAGATTCGCTGCACCGACGTTTCGGCCAGCATCATGATTTTGTCCGCAGGCAGCTTGAGCCGGTGCGCCCGTTCGGCAATCTGTTGCAGCGACTCTTCGCCGGAAACATACAGCACGCTGACGCCACGCGCAGCAATATTGGCAATAGCCTGCAACAACAGCGTACTCTTGCCCGCTCCAGGCGCTCCGCCGATCAGCACCACGCTGCCGCAGACTATCCCTCCGCCCAGAACGCGGTCGAATTCGGAAATGCCGCTAAAAATCCGCTCCGCCTGGGAAAGATTAACATCCGATAATAATTTGACCTCCGATCGGCTTCCGGCATAACCTGCCGTACGGCTATTACGCTGTGTCGTTGCTCCGCCCAGCCTGATTTCCTTAATAGTATTCCATTCACCACAACTGGTACATTGTCCGCCCCAGCGTGGATAATCGGCACCACACTGATCACAGACAAACGCAGTCTTGTTTTTCTTGCTCATGGTTTTCCCCGTTCCAGCAATCGCTGGTATTCAAGCGTATCGGGTTTACCCTGTAGATACGAAGCGCCAGGATCGACAATAAACCGGGTATCCATCGCAGTACGTCCCAGCAACATACGAAAACGCATGCTGTCCCGATTGGTCAAGGTCATTTCAGCCCTGATCACTGACTGCCCCAAAAATAACTGGGTTTCTATCACATAACGACGCTGTTTATGTCCGCCGGAATCCATAACCAGACGCCGGTCTTTAACCGGAGCATGACATTCAATCATCACATCGCAACGTTTTTGCAAAGGATGAATCGCAAACATCAGCCAGCGTTGACCGCCCTTTCGATAAGGCTCGATAGCGAACGCATGCAAAGCCGACGAGCGCGCCCCGGTATCGATTTTCGCCTTAATCTTCGCCAGCTTAAGTTCCGGCAGGGCCACCCATTCGCGCCAGCCCAACATCGGTTTATCTATCATCTGTGTAAAGCCTGATTCTAAAGTTATACTATGCCCAAACAACGGCCGGAACATCGGTAAAATGTGTGCCATTATGCTTGAATAGGCCCGCCGAATAAAAATATTTATCAAAAAGGATAAACCATGTCTGGATCATTGAGTTATGCTTCCGAAAAATCAGGTTTGCCGCCCGGCTCTCTGGTGCATGTCGGCGAGGTACATGAACACGAACATAAAATCACCGTCATTGATTACAATAAATCAACGCTAACCCAACGCACCATCAAAACCATTGCAGAGCTGCAGCCCTATAAAACAACCGATACAGTCACCTGGGTGATTATCGACGGCCTAAAAGATGTTTCAATTATTGACGCGATCGGACAGCATTTCGATATTCATGTGCTAGTGCTTGAAGACATTCTTAACACCCACCAACGCCCAAAATTCGAGGAATTTGACGATTATTTATATATTGTCATCAAAGCGATTGCGCTAGCTGATGAATTCAATGTGGAATATGAACAAGTCAGTTTGTTACTGTTAAACAAATTCGTTTTTACTTTTAAAGAAAAACCGGATGCGCTATTCGACCCGATTTTTAACCGACTTAACAACGATAAAGGTCATCTCAGAAATCTTGGCACGGATTACTTAACCTATATCATCATGGATACTATAGTCGATGAGTATTTTTCCCTGCAAGACACCTTCGATGAACTGATTGAAAATGTTGAAGATGAATTACTGTCCAATCCATCGGCGCAAACCCTGAACACCATCCAGAAAATCAAGCGCGAATTGATTTTTTTACGCCGAAGCGTATCACCGCTACGGGAATTGCTGGCCTCCATTCAGCGTAGCGATTCGCCGCTGCTTAATGACAAAACCAAACGCTACTTCGGCGATATTTACGATCACGTCATACGCGTGGCAGAAGCCATGGAATCCTACCGGGACTTGATTGCCGGTATGCTGGACATTTATTTATCCAGCGTCAGCAACAAAATGAACGAAACCATGAAAATACTGACCGTGTTTGCGTCCATTTTTATACCGTTAACTTTTATCGCCGGGGTCTACGGCATGAATTTCGAATACATGCCGGAGTTGAAATGGAGATGGGGCTACCCGGCATTGTGGGCGGTATTTATCGGCGTGTCATTATTTTTGCTGAGGTTTTTCAAGAAAAAGAACTGGCTTTAGCTACGTAAAATTTACCGACATGTACCGATGCTAAATCTGTAGACTTAAAGTGGGTCCGGTCCAATGTTTTGTTGTCGTCAGCTCAGAGCCAATTTTTTGCTTTGTAACACGGGCAATCCCCAGCTTGATACGAACATCGCCGGAGCTCTTGCCAACTTTCGTTTTAACTTTGTCGGCACAGAAACATGAACGAAATTTCAATTCAGCGCTTACGCACACATGTCTATGAACTTGCCGGTAACATCGGCGAGCATAATATTTTTCATCCGGAAGCGCTCCATGCGGCGGAGGCTTATATTACCCAAGAATGGCAGCGGCAAGGCTATGACGTCCGTAAGCAGACTTATACCGCTCACGGTATCGAATGCGCCAATCTTGAAACTACCCGCACCGGTAACAGCCGCAACAACGATGTCATTCTGATCGGCGCTCATTATGATTCAGTCCTTGGCAGTCCGGGCGCTAACGATAACGGCAGCGGCGTTGCAGCGTTGCTGGAACTTTCCCGCCTGTTCAAGAATGTTGCGCCTGAAACCAGCCTGCGTTTTGTCGCTTTTGTGAACGAAGAGCCGCCTTTTTTCTTCTGGCCCGGCATGGGCAGCATGGTATATGCCAAAGCCGCCAGGCAACGCGGTGATCCGATACGTTTTATGATCTCGCTGGAGACCATAGGCTATTATCGGAACCAGCGAGGCAGCCAAACTTATCCGCCTTTACTGAAGCATTTTTATCCCGATACCGGTAACTTTATTGCGTTTGTTTCTAACTTGCGCTCCCGGCACATCTTGCGGGACTGTGTTCGGGCGTTTTCGTCGGCGACGGATTTTCCGGTGCAATCCATCGCCGCTCCGGCCATTGTGCCGGGAGTGTCCTTGAGCGATCAGCTGGCGTTTTGGCGGCACGGTTACAAGGCTTTGATGATTACCGATACCGCTTTCTACCGTTACCCCTATTACCATACGGCTCAGGATACGCCGGATAAGCTCGATTATGAGCCGTTTACAGAAATGACTAACGGGCTGTTTTTAATGTTATGCCGGTTGGCGAACGCAATGCATTAAAGCCCGGAATCGTCCCCTTGACTATTGCCGATAAGCCCGAGGTTTCGATATGAATGAAGAATTACCCTGTACTCTGATCACCTGGGAAGATGTCTACAGTTTATGCCGCCGACTGGCTCAAAAATTGCGCCAGGCAAATTTCCGGATCGATGTCATCGTCGCCGTAGCGCGAGGCGGTTATATACCGGGACGGCTTTTGTCGGACATGCTCGACATCCATGATCTGACCGCCTTCAAAATCGAGCATTATCAAGGCGCTTATAAACAGCATCAGGCCTATGTTAAGTACCCGTTAAATGCCGACATCAACGGACGAAACGTCCTGCTGTTGGACGATGTCTGCGATAGCGGCGATACCTTTACCGTGGGCGTCGAACATCTCCGGCACTGCGGCAAGGCGATCGAAATGCGCACAGCCGCCATGCACCTCAAAACCGTTTCCAGCTATATTCCCGACTTTTACGTCGAAACGGTCAGCGAATGGCGATGGCTGATCTATCCCTGGGCGGTTAATGAGGATTTATCCAGCATGCTTGCGAAAATGCGGCTCGATAATGCCGACACGGCCTTGCTGCAACAGCAACTCAAGCAGCGCCATGGCATCGATGTAACCGGCAGGCAGATAGAAGATGCGCTGATGTTGCTAAAGCAACAGCTAATTCAATCAACATGAGGTCTTGTGCAAGATGATAACCAATAAAGAAATCGCCGCAAAACTGCGCCAAATCGCCGACTTACTGGATAAGCAGAGAGCCAATCCTTTCCGGGTCAGCGCCTATCTGAATGCCGCCAAGACCGTCGACACCATGGCCGAACCGGTCGAGGATTTACTGGGGCGCGAGGGTTTTTCGGCGTTGCTGGACCTGCCCGGAATCGGCGAAGGCATTGCCAGATCCATTAACGAATACGTAATGACCGGACGTATGAGCCGCTTGGAAAGCTTGCAGTCAGGGCATGATCCCATCGCGTTATTCGAACAGATTCCGGGCATCGGCCCCAGGTCGGCGCACCGGATCATAGAAACGCTGCATATCGACACCCTGGAAACCCTGGAACTGGCGGCGCATAACGGCCGCTTAAACAAAGTCCCCGGCTTCAGCACCAAAAAAATCGCTTTGGTGCAAACCTGGCTTGCCCATGTCCTGGGTTATCGCCGTCCGCGTTTCGAAGCGCAGCAAACCATTGCCGAGCCGCCGGTCGAATTATTGTTGAAAATAGACGAACAATACCGCAAAAAAGCGCAAGCCGGAGAGCTGCCGACCATAGCGCCGAAACGCTTCAACCCGACCGGCGAAGCCTGGCTGCCCATCTTGCATGCGAGCAGGAAGGGTTGGCATTTTACCGCGTTATATTCGAATACCGAGCGCGCTCACCAGCTGGATCGCGTCAATGACTGGGTGGTGATTTATTTTTACGATGATAGTCACCACGAGGGCCAGCATACCGTTGTCACCGAAACGCGAGGCCCTGCAACCGGCCAGCGGGTGGTTCGGGGCCGCGAAAAAGAATGCAGCGAATATTATGCGGAACATGCTGTAAATGACGATGTCGCCGGGAGAGGTTATCCACGGTAGATCAATATCGCGGGCTGGATTGTCTGCGCCTAAGGTCGGTTTTCTGTTAAGGGTTGTCAGATGCCTGCCCCTCCTGCGTAGGACTGCAAGATGCCACAGATCCTAGTGGGCAGGCGCCTGACAAGCCTCGAGGGAGGAAATCGCGGGATATACTAAGGCTGGTCACGACAGGCGATGGACTATGGAGATTTGAGT
>NZ_JAWPOH010000042.1:0-35322 GCF_037671525.1 Methylobacter svalbardensis | reverse complement strand
CTTCTGGAAAACATATGGTTGGGAGGGATTTGGGGCGTTTAGGGCCGACGGTTTCGCTACAGTACCGTGCTGCTGGATAATTTTCCAAGAATCAGGCTGCAAAAAATTTAAAAACTTGAACATCGAGTGTAAGGCTTGCAAATATAATCGTCGGCACCCATTTCCAGACCCAGTAAACGATCGATTTCCTCTATGCGCGCGGTAACCATAATAATCGGCACTTTGCTAAAACTGCGTAGTTCGCGGCAAATCGTCAGACCATCGCAACCCGGCAACATCAGATCCAATAACACCAGATCCGGATGCTGCTGTTTGACCCAGGGCACAACCGCATTGCCCTCGCCAAGCGTAGCGGTGGCAAAACCGGCATTTTGCAGATAATCCTCTGCCAGCTTGGCGAGCTTTTGTTCATCTTCGACGATTAAAATCAGACTGGTATCGTTTAAGGTCATGATTGCACCGGTAATTCAATGTGTATGGCGAGTCCGCCCAGAGGTGAAGTCTGAGCCTTGATAAGGCCATGATGCGCGGCGACTATGTTTCGGCAAATGGCCAGACCGAGCCCGGCGCCTCCGTGATTTCTGCTGCGCGAATGTTCGACCCGGTAAAACCGGTCGAACAATTTCTCCCTTTCCTCATCGGATACCCCCGGGGCGCTATCGGCCATATCGATGAACAAGGTATCCGCCTTTTTTGCGACAGTGATTTCCAGACGGCCGCCGCTGTCGGTATAGTTGGCGCTATTTTTCAGCACATTGCGGAACAGCTGCGATAAACGGTCCGGATCGGCATAAACACGAACAGTGCCTTGAGTGGTATCGATCAGTTGAACGCTCAGCTGTTTACTGTCGAATTCAGGCATCAGCGCAGCCAAGTCCGCTGTTAAAACGGCTATCGGATCAATAACAGCTTTTCGGTAAGTCAATGCGCCTTGGTCGGACAAGGCCAATTGATAAAGATCCTCCGTTAACCGGTTTAGCCGCATAACATCGCCGAACAAAGAATCGATGGCTGCACGGTTCATTGGACGAATACCGTCCTGCAATGCTTCCAATTCCCCGCGCAATACCGACAATGGGGTACGCAACTCATGGGAAATATCGGCAACCCAACGCCGTCTGGCCTGTTCCGACTGTTCCAGAGCGGCGGCCATTTCATTAAAATCACGCGCCAGCTGTCCGAGTTCATCGCCGGATTCGACTGGCAGGCGGACATCATAACGGCCGACGGCCAGCGCTTTGGCTGCTGCAGTAATACGCTTGATCGGCCGACCCAGAATATAGGCCAGAAAAAGTGCCAGAACGGCGGAAAGCGTTATCATTAACAGTGCAATCCAGGCGAATTCTTTAGTCTGTCTTTCCATAAACCGGAGTTCGCCGAGTTGATTGTCAGGTTTTCCCGGCAACAGTCCCAGAAAACCGACGACTCGGTCCTCATGCCTGATGGCTTGCAGCGTTAATTGCGACAGCGCTTCCGGTTGACCGAAAATAATCGATTTATCAGCGTCTAATAGCATCACCCGCATTTCCAAAGGCTTGAAGCGCCGTTTGCTAAGGGCTTCGGATTCGACGTCGGGAGGCCATCTGTTCAGCGGCTCGGTCAGTGCTTTTTTCATCCAGGGTGCCGGATGCCGGTGACGGCGGTTATCGGATTGCAGCAGCAACTGAATCCATTGTTGTTTGTTCCCGGCCAGAGGTTCCCAGCTGCCGGTATCGGCATAATAGTCGGTCAGTCCATCGATCAAGTTTGAGACCCGTTCACGTTGCCGCGTCTCAATAAGTTCATTAAAGCCCCGATCCAAGGACCAGCGCATAAACAAATACATGCCGGCCACAACCAGCAATGTGGTCAGCAGAAAAGTTAGAAATAATTTGATTCGAATGGATTTGTGCACAAAATTGCTCGTCAGTCGTATAGGGTATTGTTAGCTCAACGCAGAAAAAATAAATCTTCGTGGTGAAGATTGAATAACTATTACGCAGCAACCTCAGTCTGTTATTTTTTTAAAATCGCCACGCTGCCTGGGTACTGACAAAATTCGTGCTTTTATTAGGAGTGATCGTAAGTCGGCGCTCAATGTGTTTGTGGAGTTCAAATGCTCAGTCACCAACTGTTGGTGACGCTTTACCAAGCGAGGACCGATGTCTAATAATTTTTTTATATTCATGGCCTATGTTACTATTTTTTTCAGCTTTAAGTTGTGTAGATAGTTATGCCTGAAGATGGGGTTTTACGTGAAAATTGATAAATCGACCAACATGTTATCGATTAATACCAGACTACCGGAAATCGTTGATAAAGTTCTGGGGTCATCATTAAAGCGCTATGGAATAAGTTGACAGCTCTATATGAATAATACAAAAGACGATGTTATTTGCTACTGTACCGGAACAACTAAAGAGAAAATCAAGGAGCTTATCGCTCAGGGCAT
Organism: Methylobacter svalbardensis; assembly: GCF_037671525.1. NCBI lineage: Bacteria > Pseudomonadati > Pseudomonadota > Gammaproteobacteria > Methylococcales > Methylococcaceae > Methylobacter > Methylobacter svalbardensis. The sequence goes on along the minus strand of NZ_JAWPOH010000042.1, from coordinate 32,891 downwards.
CAATGATCTGGATATGATTTCAAGGGAAACAGGCGCTTGTTCTGGGTGCGGATCTTGCGATGCGGAAATAAAAGATTTTTTAGCCGAAAACAGCTCCGGCGCATAATCCGCAAACCGTCCGGTCGGATTACTCAGTCCATTAGCAATCCAAGGACAAATAAAGGTATCTCTGGGCACGCAACACACACATCCGTGTGCGTGTTGCGCCCGAGGTGTAAATCAGCGTGCAAAAGTTCCCCTTTAATGTGAAATGAGGTCGACGCTCGAAACGGGAATGTCAGCCCAATCTCTAGGGATGTTTCTAAGCCCGAGGAATGACCTAACTATTGAAAAATGATTGAATTAGCCTTAACTACCCGACCCATTTTTTACAGTTTTCGGCGTTGCCCTTACGCAATGAGAGCTCGTCTGGCTATTGCAATAACCGGCGTTGTTGTCGAATTGAGGGAGATCGAGTTACGCGATAAACCTGGAGCGATGCTGACTGTTTCGCCTAAGGGTACTGTGCCGGTGCTGCAACTTGAGAACGGCGAGGTGATTGATGAAAGTCTGGATATTATGTTTTGGGCGTTGCGTCAGAACGATGCCGAGCATTGGCTTAATAGTGCTTGGCTACAAAATGCAGTGCAATTGATCCGACGGAATGACGAGGAATTCAAATACCATTTGGACCGATATAAATATGCAGATCGTTATCCGGCATACTCCGAGCTTTACTATAGGCAGCAAGGTGAGCTGTTTTTAACCGACCTTGAAAGACGGTTAAATCAAAGTCAATTCTTGTGCAGCGATTATTTTGCATTGGCTGATGCCACTATCTTGCCTTTTATCCGCCAGTTTGCGGCGGTCGATTCAGAGTGGTTTGAGAGCTCTCCTTATCCTGCTGTAAAGCAGTGGCTGAACAGCTTTTTAACATCCAAGTTATTTGGCGTGGCCATGACAAAATATCAATTCTGGAAGCCTTATGATCCGGTATTATTTTTTGGCAGTGAGAAAACGGGGGTTAATTAACCCCCTGTATTGATTTCCGGTTGTCGCACCTATCGACTACCGGTAGTATGTTGGTTATCTACGTAGCGCTTCCATCTAGGCCGAGCTATAAGCAAGCAAATCCCATTTCACTGCATTGAGTTGATGAAATGACAACCGGATAAGCACGGTATGATGCCTGGATAAAATTAATTACTCGAACAATACTGCATTAAAATGAAAATATCACTTATCGTCGCGATGGCGAGCAATCGGGCCATCGGCCTGAACAATCAAATGCCCTGGCATTTATCGGCCGACCTTAAAAAATTCAAAAAAATCACCATGGGCGCGCCCATTTTGATGGGCAGAAAAACCTACGAGTCGATAGGCAGGCCGCTGCCGGGGCGTACCAATATCATTATCAGCAGGAATCCGTCATACAGCCAACCGGGCTGCCTGGTGTTTAACGCTATTGAAAAGGCGCTGGAGAGTTGCCGCGATGCTGAAGAAATTTTCGTTATCGGCGGCTCGGATTTTTACAAGTCGATGCTGCCGGTTGCCGATACGCTCTACCTGACGCAAATACACCAGGAATTCCCCGGCGATACGTTTTTTCCCGAGATCGACGCAGCTCAGTGGATTGAGGTGGAGCGGGAAGATATCCGGGACGATCCTGATGCGGCGTTCAGCTACAGTTTTTTGAAGCTGGAAAAACGAAAAGGCTAGCAGTCCAAAGTCGGCTTTGGTTAACAGGTTAACCGGCTACAGCCGGATAATTTTTACCGGATTTTTTGGTTTCGGGACAATCAATGCTGAAACGCTGCACCGGTTCACCCAGTTTTAATGCAGTCAATTGGCCGCCCCAAAGACAGCCGGTATCGATGGCATAACAGTTAGGTCCCTCGTAATAGCCCAAGGTAGACCAGTGACCGAAGATAATGCGCATGTTTGCGTTTTTACGTTTAGGCGCTGCAAACCACGGAACAAGACTTTTGGGTTGAGAGCCTAAAGGCCCGCTTTGAACAAAATCCAGCCGACCATTAACATCGCAATAACGCATACGGGTAAAACAATTGATGATAAAACGCAGCTTTTCGACGCCTTTTAAGTTGGATGACCAGATATTGGGCTTGTTGCCGTACATTTGTTTTAAAAACGCCTGATAATCAGGACTTCTTAGGGCTTGTTCCGCCAGCAAGGCCATTTTTTGGGTTTTTTTAAAATCCCATTGCGGCGGAAGGCCGGCATGAACCAGGCAGAAATCATCGTTAAAATGAAATAAAGGCCTACGCCTTAACCAGTCGATTAACTCGTCCCTGTCCGGCGCTTCAAGTATCGGCAACAGCGAGTCTTTTTTATTGGCTATTTTGGGTGCGCAGGACGCGGCCAGTAAATGCAAATCATGGTTGCCGAGCACCGTGATCGCAGAATCGCCCAGCGATTTGACAAAGCGCAGGGTTTCCAGAGACTTGGGGCCGCGATTGACCAGATCACCGGCAAACCACAGTTGATCGGTGTGTTCATTAAAACAAATGGTATCGAGGAGTCTTAATAATTCATCAAAACAGCCTTGAATATCACCGATAGCATAAATAGACATTGTTAATGCAGGGTTCTTGGGATGGATAAGGTAAACCGGGGCACGTCTGCCCGGAAATTATCGCCATCATCCGAATGCATCGTATAGTCACCCTGCATGGTGCCGACCGGTGTTTCTATCATCGCGCCGCTGGTGTAACGAAAAGACTCGCCGGGTTTAAGATAAGGCTGTTCGCCGATGACGCCATCGCCTCTGACTTCCTGGGTTTTGCCATTGGAATCGGTAATCAGCCAATGACGCTGGAGCAGTTTTGCCGGTATTTTGCCGACATTGGTAATAGTGATGGTGTAGGCAAAGACATAGCGATCTTCATCCGGAGAAGATTGCGCTTCTATAAAAAGAGGTTTGGCCTCAACTATTATTTTGTTTTTTTCGTTCATTATTAGATCATATGGGTTATATAGTGTTTATTTCATCGTAACTTTTCATTAAACGCAAGTAACTATTCAGTATGAAATATAAAGACGGCTTTTTAATTCTATTATTAGTTTTGTCCACAGCGACGCATGCACAAGATGGTCAAGATTTATTTGCGGCGGCAATGATCGGCAAGATTGATAGAACAGAAGCTTTGCTGGCGCAAGGGATCGATGTTAACAGTAAAACAGCCGTCGGCCGCACTGCTTTGATGGCCGCTAGTTTTAACGGCAATGTACGCATTGTTAAGCTACTGCTGGCGTACGGAGCCGATGTCAGCCTCGCCGATAATTTAGGCGTAACAGCGTTAATGGATGCGCTGGTTTTCGGCAATGAAGACATCGTTAATTTGCTGATTGCAGCCGGAGCCGATGTGAATGCGCTGGACAAAGAAAATGTGACGGTTATGGGCCGAGCCAAAAAAACCGACCATAAAAAAGTCATTGAAATACTGGAGAAAGCCGGGGCAAAAGAAGAGGCGGAAGTGCCGATAGAAGAAGCGACCAGCAAAGACGGCGCCGCTGGAAAACCGGCAGAAAAGTCCGATACGAAGCCAGCGGACAAAAAATAACTCACTAAAGGATAAAACATTGCATATTCATATCTTAGGTATTTGCGGCACATTCATGGGCGGACTGGCCGTCATTGCGCGGCAGCTGGGGCATCAGGTCAGCGGTTCCGACCAGAATGTTTATCCGCCGATGAGCACGCAGCTGGAACAGCAAGGTATCGTATTGATGGAAGGCTATCGGGCCGAGAATCTGGACAGTCAACCTGACTTGGTGATTATCGGCAATGCCCTGTCGCGCGGCAATCCCGAAGTCGAAGCGGTACTGAATCAGGGTTTGAAATACGTATCGGGCCCACAGTGGCTGGCCGAGCATGTGTTGCACGATAAATGGGTGCTGGGCGTTGCCGGAACTCACGGTAAAACCACCACCACCAGCATGCTCAGTTGGATACTGGAGCATCAGGGTTTTAAGCCGGGTTTTTTGATCGGCGGCATCCCGTTAAATTTCGGTATTTCGGCGCGACTGGGAGCATCTGACTTTTTTGTGATCGAGGCCGATGAATACGATTCCGCATTTTTCGACAAGCGTTCAAAATTTGTCCACTATCGCCCCAGAACAGCCATCCTGAATAACCTTGAATACGACCATGCCGATATTTTTCCCGATCTGGATGCGATCAAAAAACAATTTCATCATCTGGTCAGGACGGTGCCCGGAGAGGGCTTGATAATCAGCCCTGAAGGCGACGCCAATATCAATGAGGTCTTGGCGATGGGGTGCTGGACGCCGGTTGCGAAGACTTCGATTAACTCGGACACCCAATGGAATGCCCAACTGATCAACAGCGACGGCAGCCGGTTCGAAGTGCTGATGGATAAGCAAGCGCAAGGCTATGTCGAATGGTCGTTAACCGGCGAACATAATGTCTACAACGCGCTGTCGGCGATAGTCGCCGCAAGACACATCGGCATCCTGCCCAAGGATGCGATAACCGCGCTGGGGCAGTTTAAAAATGTAAAACGTCGTATGGAAGTGATCGCAAACATCAACGGCGTGACTTTATATGATGACTTTGCCCATCATCCGACCGCGATACAAATGACGCTGGACGGCTTGCGCAAGCAGGTGGGATCAGAGCGCATCATTGCGATAGTCGAGCCGCGCTCGAACACCATGCGGCTGGGCGTACATACCAAAACCCTGGCGGAATCTCTGGCTAATGCCGATCTGGCTATCATCTACCAGCCGGAAGCGATGGGCTGGGATTTAAGTGAGCTGAAAAAGTATGCCGCTAACATTGAAATCTACCCATCGCTGGATGACATCATCGCCAGGCTTAAATCTGAAGCGCGGAACAAAGGCCATTTTGTGTTGATGAGCAACGGCAGCTTCGGCGGCATTTATCAGCGCTTGCAGGACGAGTTGAATGCTTGCGGATCACCCTTATAAACATAAATAAAAGGCCTAAATCCGAATGCACATACAACAAGCCCTGCAAGCCCTGCTGAACAAACAAAACCTCAGTTCCGATGAAATGCGCGAGGTGATGCGGCAAATCATGAGCGGCAATGCCACCGATGCGCAAATCGGCGGCTTCCTGATCGCGCTGCGCTGTAAAGGCGAAACCATCGACGAAATTGCCGCTGCTGCCGAAGTGATGCGCGAACTGGCGTCCAAAGTGGCAGTAAAAGGCGAGCATGTCATCGACACCTGCGGCACCGGCGGCGATGGCGCCAATACCTTTAACATCTCCACCACCTGCGCCTTTGTCGTCGCCGCAGCCGGCGGGCAGGTTGCCAAACACGGCAACCGTTCCGTGTCCAGCAGTTGCGGCAGCGCCGACGTACTGGAAGCCGCCGGCGTTAATCTGGATTTAACCGCCGAGCAAGTCGCGCATTGCGTCAATGAAATCGGCGTGGGCTTTTTATTTGCGCCTAAACATCACGGCGCAATGAAGCATACCAGCAATGCCCGTAAAGAAATGGGCGTCAGAACCCTGTTCAATCTCTTAGGCCCGTTATCCAATCCCGCCGGAGCACCGAACCAGCTGATCGGCGTATTTGATCGACACTGGGTAGAGCTGCTGGCGCAGGTGTTAAAAAAACTCGGCAGCCGGCATGTGCTGGTGGTCAATGCCGATGATGGCTTGGATGAAATCAGCATCGCCTCGCCGTCAACCATTGCCGAGCTTAAAGACGGAGTCGTCACCCGCTACACAGTTACACCGGAACAGTTCGGTTTCAATCGTGCCAGTCTGGCCGAATTGGCCGTTGATGGTGCAGCCTCCAGTCTGGTGATGGTAAAATCGGTGCTGGACAATAAAGCCGGAGCGGCCAGAGATATAGTGGTGCTCAATGCCGGGGCGGCAATTTACGCGGCCAATATCACCGATTCCTTAAGCGCGGGTGTAGAAAAAGCCCAAGAGCTTATCGCCAGCGGCGCGGCCAAAGCCAAATTCGAGGCGTTGATCGCCTACTCAAAAACTTCATAAAACGACCAGAGACCATGACCGATACCCCAGATATTTTAAAAAAAATCCTCTATAAAAAAGCCGAAGAGGTAGCCCGACGCAGAACAGGCATGACCATCGCCAATCTGGAAGAAATTGCCGGAGGCGTAGAAAGTCCGCGCGGATTTTATAACGCGCTGCACAGCAAGGTATTGGCAAAAAAACCGGCCATCATTGCGGAAATCAAAAAAGCCTCGCCCAGCAAAGGCGTGATCAGGGCGGATTTTAATCCGATCTCGATTGGACAGGATTACGCGATGAACGGCGCGACCTGTTTGTCGGTATTAACTGATAAGGAGTTTTTTCAGGGTTCTGAAGTCTATCTGCAAATGGTCAGAGAGCGCTGCCCGTTGCCGGTGCTCCGAAAAGATTTCATGATCGATCCCTATCAAATCTATGAGGCCCGCGCCTTGGGCGCCGACTGCATCTTGCTGATCGTCGCCGCTTTGGCAGACAGCCAAATGCACGAGCTGTCGGACGCCGCAAGCAAACTGGGCATGGATGTGTTGGTGGAAGTTCACAATGCGGAAGAACTGCAAAGAGCGCTAACGCTGGACACCAAACTGATCGGCATCAACAACCGCAACCTGCGTACTTTTGAAACGTCATTGCAGACCACGCTGGCTTTAAAAGCCGATATCCCGGAAGACCGGTTAATCATCACCGAAAGCGGCATTCATACGCACGAAGACGTGCAGCTGATGCTGGATAATGACATCTATGCTTTCCTGGTCGGCGAAGTGTTTATGCGGGCAGAAAGCCCTGGGCAGAAGATGAAGGAGTTGTTTGCTTTGTAGGTCGAACGGTAAGATGTTGATTCCTTTCATGGTGAATCCTTCGACTAAGCTCAGGTGAGCCATGAATGGAACCAACTTTTGCAGCATTTCGTAGTAGGCTGTCGGATTAATAGAGCAAACCAACGCGTCTAAGCCAGGTTAAAATTCAAAAAAAATCTCGGTAATAGACAATTAAGTTGTACGGCAATTTTATTCTGGCTAGAAAATGCTTATTTTTCAGCTTCGACGTTTGTATCTGTAGCGGGTCTGCTTGGGCCTACACCTGAGTCACATGCAGCAAGGGCCGATACAGCAATAATTAACAACAAAAAATGGCTGATTTTTTTCATAGGATTTCTCTGATTATGATAATGGAAATACCGCCACTTTTTATAAAGCAGTGGCAGAAAAGAGGACGTAAAGTCCTTGATGGATCGGAAGCCAGTATGACAGTTATAAATAAATATATCAAAAATATTGTGGTATATAGGTAGTCCTATGCATTGTGCAGTCAATTTTAATGCCGTAGTATTTAAGTCCTGTGTAATCGTGAGCGTTAGACCTTGATGGCAAAGGAGGATTGATGATGACAATAGAAATGCTGCGTGGATTTTTAGGGTGGTCTACCCTGATCAATTTAGGCTTCGTATGTTACTGGTTTTTCTTTATCATGTTTGCGCATGACTGGGCGTACAGGCTTCACAACCGGTGGTTTACCTTGTCGGTTGAGCGCTTCGATTCCATTCATTATGCGGGCATGGCTTTATATAAAATGGGCATACTGATGTTTAATCTGGTGCCTTATTTGGCCTTGCTGATTATCAGTTGAATAAAGCACTGACTCAGAGTAAAGCCTATGGGATAACCTTTTGTTATCTTCCCTCTTAAAATTAGTGTCCTGAGCTGACAGATAAAGGTTTCAAAAAATGAAAGCCGCAAATCCCATTGGTGTTTTCGATTCAGGCGTTGGCGGATTATCCGTTCTGCAAGCGATTCGCAGAGCGCTGCCGGGCGAACATCTATTGTATGTAGCCGATTCGGCCTATGCACCGTATGGCGATAAATCCCAGCAATTCATCGAAGCCCGGTCAATTGCTATTAGCCAGTTTTTAGTGAGCCAAAACGTCAAAGCCATCGTCGTTGCCTGCAATACGGCAACCGGCGCGGCGGTCACAACGTTGCGCTCAAAATTTGCTGTGCCGATTATTGCAATGGAGCCTGCGGTAAAACCGGCGACGGCGAACACCCAATCAGGGGTAATCGGCATTCTGGCGACCAGTCGAACCTTGGCTAGCGATAATTTTGTGCGGTTGTTTGCACGACATGGCACTAATGTGGAGATACTAGGTCAGGCCTGTCCCGGTTTGGTTGAACAAGTGGAAGCGGGTGATTTGTCCGGCAACACAACTCGATTATTGCTGGAGCGCTATGTGCGTCCGTTATTGGAGCAGGGCGCCGATACTCTGGTGTTGGGCTGTACCCATTACCCGTTTTTGGCACCACTGATACAGGAGATAGCAGGGTCCAAGGTTGCCGTCATCGATTCCGCTGCCGCAGTTGCACGGGAGTTGCGCCGCCGTCTTGAAGCGGATCATTTGTTGGCAGACTCGGCTAGGATAGGGACGGAATATTTTTGGACTAGCGGTACTCTGGAAAAAGCGCAGGCGTTGGTTGCTCAATTATGGCAAGTAGATGTCGAGGTATGTGTTTTACCATCTCATTAGCCTACGCTGATTTGATCAAAACTATTCACCTGCCGGTGTTCGGCTTGCGGGTCGGGTGCGTTGTCCCGAGTCAACCAGATGGTTTCAAAACCTGCGGCTTTGGCCGCATCCAGTTCTTCTTTAATGTCCGATAAAAATAACAGCTGGTTCGCCGGTATCGCCAGTTGTTCGGCTATGTTGCGATACGATTGTTGTTCTTTTTTGCCGCCGATATGGGTGTCGAAATAGCCGGAAAATAACGGCGTCAAGTCGCCGTATTCGGTATGCGCGAACAGCAGTTTTTGCGCGTAAACCGAGCCGGATGAATAGATGTATAAATCCAGTCCGTTAGCTTTCCATTCTTTGAGTTTTTCAGCGGCATCGGCATACAGATGGCCTTTGAAATCGCCCTGCCGGTAACCGGCTTCCCAGATCAGGCCTTGCAAGGACTTTAACGGCGTGACTTTTTTATCTTCGTCTAGCCATTGGATCAATTGGGCGATGATTTGCTCAATAGACAATCCTGAGCCGACTTCTTTGCAGACATCTTCCAGCAGTGGCTTAACCTGCGGCTCATTTTCATGGCTGCGGATAAAACCCGGCAGATTGGCGCGCGCATACGGAAACAGCACATCCTTAACAAATAAAATCGATGAGGTCGTGCCTTCGATATCGGTGACGATGGCTTTAATCATGACAGCTCGGCAACGTATTGATCAAGTGTGGGGAAAGATTTGGCAATGTCGCTGCCGGTAAAGTCGGCCACCCAGCCGTCCGGCGTGGTAAACAGGCGGATGCATTTAAATTTGGGATTTTCGCCCATATCGAACCAGTGCGTGGTGTTGGCCGGTACGCTGATTAAATCGCCTTGCTCGCACAGCACGGCATAGACTTTATCGTCGACGTGCAGGTAAAACAGGCCGCGGCCCTCGATAAAAAAGCGCACTTCAAAATCGGCATGGATGTGTTCGGACAGAAACTTCTGCCGGAACGCGGCTTTGTCGGGATGATCCGGATGTAAACTGATCACATCAACGGATTGAAAACGGTATTGCTGTTTCAGGCGGTCGATGGAATCGCTGTAGGCGGCCAACACGGTGTCCTGATCGGCGTCGGCGGCCAATTTGCCGTTGGCTGTCCAGCGTTCAAACTGCACGCCTATGGCATTCAGCCGGTTTTGGATGGCGCTAAACTCGGTGAATGTTTCGCCAAGTTGGTCGCATCGGTTCCCTACCGATTGCGACACTTCCGCCATCCTTGGCAGTCGAGGTTGATTATCGGGATAAACGGTTAATGCGCTCATGATCTTTTGACTCCTTATGGTCTTCGGTAATCTCGTAAAGGCGAATGAATTAGCCCCAACTGTATATTTTATGTGGGGGCGACTTTAGCCGCCCTGGGCGAATGAATTCGCCCCTACAAACGCTACCTCCTGCATCCATGCAGTCGCAATTCACAATCAAATAAAAATTCCAGCGCCTCAAGATGACGCAATGTTTCCTGCACCGAACTGCCCCAGGTATAAAGCCCGTGTCCGGCAATGATATAGGCATAGATGGCGCCGTGTTGGTCCAGGTATTGTTCCACTTGCCCGGCCAGACGGGGGATATTCTGGTCGTTGGCAAAAATCGGGATAACAACCCGGCTTTCGTGGGTATCAATGCCGGCCAGCGCTTTTAACAGCTCGTAATCTTCCAGCGCGATTTCGGACTTGAACAGCCGTGAACACAGCGTGGCATTAATCGAATGCGGGTGCAGTACCGACTGGATTTCCGGGAAACGTTTATATAGCGAGGTATGCAGCAGCGTTTCCGCCGACGGTTTTTTACCGTCCAGGGAGTTGGCGTCGCTATCGATCAGCATAATATCGTCCAGCTGTAACCGGCCTTTGTGTTTGCCGGAAACGGTAATGGCAATAGTGCCGTCAGGCAGGCGTGCGGAAAAATTGCCGCTGGTCGCGGGCACCCAGCCCTTGCTGTCGATAAATCGACCGGCATCGATTAACTGATTGGCCAGGATGAGAAAGTCTTCGGTATAGGTCATGTCGGTTGATAATTGTCGGGGGTTAAACGTTACGAGCGGGGTTGCAAACCCCGCCCAGCACAAGAAACGTAACGGACCGAGTTGCAAGCCCCATTCGGCATAGAAAAAATTTAAGCCTTAAGCTGATGGCTGCGATGGGGTATTTTCCACTCCGCCGGTACTTGCCAATTGTTTACCCAATCCGCCAGCTCGGAGGCCGGCATAGGTTTGGCAATGCCGTAGCCTTGTGCCAGGTAGCAGCCCATTTGCAAAAGGGCGATGCCGTGTTCAATTGATTCCACACCCTCGGCGATAACTTGTCGCCGGAAAGATTCGGCCAAACCGATGACGCCTTGTACGATGGCTAAATCATCCTCGTCTTCCAGCATATCACGGACAAAGGACTGGTCAATTTTTAGCGTCTCCACAGGCAGATGTTTGAGGTAACTGAGCGAGGAATAGCCAGTGCCAAAATCATCCAGTGCAAACTGTACGCCCAATGTCTGACAGTCTTTAATAACCTGGGAGGTCAGCGATAAATCGATTAACGCTTGGGTTTCCAGTATTTCCAGCTCGAAATGAGCCGGTTTAGTAGTGGGATAGCGCTCGAATGCGTAATAGAGTTGCAGAACGAAATCTTCCGATTGCAACGATTTGGCGGTAATGTTGACACTGATTTGGAGTTGCAATCCCTGACGTTGCCAATGCGCCATGTGCTGCAATGCGGTGTCGATAACCCAGGCATCGAGTTTGATTGCAAAAACGTCATTTTCAAGCAGCGGCAGAAAATCACCCGGCATGACTAGGCCGCGTTCAGGATGCCGCCAGCGTATCAAGGCTTCTGCACCGAACACGATACCCCGTTGCATATCGACTTTGGGCTGGAAAAAAAGTTCGAATTCTTCGTTTTCAAACGCCTGTTCAATGCGATTTAACGCTTCGCGATGCGCGTGAAGTTGGCGATCCAGCTCCAGGTTATAAATATGAAAGCAGTTTTTTCCTTCCAGTTTGGCCTTATACATGGCTTGATCGGCATGCCGTAACAGCGTATCCGGGTCGGTGTTATCTTCGGTAGCCGCTACTGCATCGGTGCAGTCTCCCGGAAAAATACTGATACCAATACTGGCAGATACTGAGACGGTCTGGCTGCCTATCGCAACAGGTTTACTAATGACTTGTAGCAGGCGATGTAAAGTGATCTCGCAATCTTCAACCTCTTCCAGTCCCAGCAACAAAAATACAAACTCATCGCCGCCTAAACGGGCAACGGTATCGCCTTCGCGCAGGGCATTTTTAATGCGCCGGGCAACTTCGATCAGCAGCTGGTCGCCCGCTTCATGCCCCAGTGTATCGTTAACCGGTTTAAAGCCGTCCAGGTCAAGATAACCCACCGCCATTAAGCAGTTGTCACGCTTGGTTTGGGCAAGCGCCAGATGCATGCGGTCCGCTAATAGAATCCGGTTCGGCACTCCGGTGAGCGGGTCATAATGAGCAACAAGCTCCAGTTTTCGCGCCTGTTCTTTAAGCGCGGAAATATCTGAAGAGGTGCCTATGTAATGCGTTATCTTGCCTTGCTTGTCGGTAACCGTAGAAATGGTAAGCATTTCTGCGAATATTTCGCCGCCTTTCTTGCGGTTCCAAATCTCGCCGCGCCAGTAGCCTTGCCGGTTGATGGCTTGCCACATCGTCTCATAGTAGCAGTCGTCGTGAAGTCCGGATTTGAGCAGGCTTGGCGTTTTACCCAGCACCTCGTCCCGCGAATAGCCCGTTATGCGGGTGAATGCCGGGTTCAAATCGATAATAGTACGCCGGGCATCGGTAATCATAATGCCTTCCTGAATGCTGGAAAAAACGCTGGCAGCCATATGCTGCGCTTCTTCAACCTGTTTTCGTTTACTGATTTCACGTCGTAAGCGCATATTCCAGCCGACAATCATAAGCAGTAGCAATAAAGCCGCCGCCGCATAAAGCAGCAGTGTTTCGGTTTTGAAACCGGGGTCATAAGTCAAACTCATCCAGCGATTCTGGATGGTTTCCTTTTCAGACAAGGGAATGTCGGCCAGCGCTTTGTCAAGTAGGGTTATTAGTTCAGGATTAGTCTTGGTAGCGGCCATTCGGTGCCAGTTTTTGTAACCGGTATCACCGGAAAAGCTGAGATTAAGCATGCCGTCTCTTTTAACTGCGAAGTTGGCCGAAGCGGCGTCACCAACATAGGCATTCGCCTTGCCGCTGCCGACTAGGGTCAAGGCATCGTGTACATTTTCTGCGGGAATCAGGTGTATCTCAGGATGATCGTGTCTTAGCAGTTCTTGCATGAAGTAGCCTTTTTCCAACGCCACCTGCTTGCCTTCAAGACGATCCAGCGTACCGATAAAACCGTTATTATTATCGCTGATAATGAGGGTAGGGCTATGTAGATAGGCTTCGGTAAAATTTAAATAACGCTCGCGTTCGGCGGTTTTATTGGCGTTGGCAATCATATCCAGCTCGCCGCGTTGCGCCATGGCAATGATTTCAGCCCAGGATTTATCCTTCACAATCTCAAGTTTCACGCCTAGCCGTTGCTCGACCAAAGCAATATAGTCGGCGCTCAGGCCGACATAATCACCTTTGGCATCTAGCCATTCGTAAGGCGCAAAATCGCGGTCTATGCCGACGCGAATAACCGGATGCGCTTGTAACCAAGCCTGTTCGGCCGGGGTGAAATCAAGCTTGCTTGGCTTTATCCGTTGGTAAATAAAGCCATCCAGATGATCGATTGAACGGATCAGGCCCAGTTGCCGATAAGTATCGGCAATGCGTTGAAAGCGCTTGATGTCGGTGTGACCGACGGGGATAGTCTCCGGTAAAATCATCTTTACCGTTGCTTCTGCCTCAAAACGCAAGTGCTCGGCAGAAAGCCGGTTACCGGAGTTGTATTTGTCGAGAATAATCCGGATCAGTTCATCCTGATGATTGAGCGCATAATCCCAGCCTTTGAGCGAGGCGCGCAGGAAGCGCTGAGTTCTGTCCGGATGCCGGTTTATTTCCTGTTCCGTGGTAAACAGATTGTCGCCCAAGAAATCTACGCCGTAATTGCGTGGATCGATGATGTTGATTTCGATACCCTTCTGTTTGAAGTAATCGACCTGATCGGTCAGATAGCCAATCAGTGCATCGGTTTTGCCGGTGATCAGGTCGTCGGGATTGAAGGAATTATCCAAATGGGTCAAGTCATCTGCTGATATGCCGGTTTCATAAAGCATGGCTCGTAGTGGCGCATTGTCATAACTGTCCTCCATGATACGTTTGCCCTTAAGCTCGTAAGGGCTGACGATGCCGGACCTTTTCAAGGTAAGGTACACCAGCGGGTTGTGCTGAAAAATGGAGGCCAAAACCACCACCGGCTTGCCGATCAGCCGCTGTTGCAATAGGCTGGTATCGGCTACGCCGTATTGAGATTCATTTTTTAGAACCTGCTCAATGTTACTGATTTTGGGAATGCGCTGATGGATAGTGACATCCAGATTTTCTTCAGCGTAAAAGCCTTTTTCCTTGGCCGCGTAGTAGCCGGCGAACTGGAAAGAATGCAACCATTTGAGCTGCAGAGAGACTTGTTCGGCAGGTTCGGCCAATAAGGGTGATGAACTCAGTACCAGACACAATAAAGTGATCAGCCGGAAAAAAGGCATAAGCATCAGGGCGTGAAAGTAGGTGATTCTAGCATTTCGGTATAGTGCTGTTCAGATTATTATAAGCAGTAGTTTTAAATTAAATACCTGATGTTACGCACTGTCCACGAAAAGCACGAAAGCCGCGAAAAAATGTAGAGCCATATATTCGGTGTAATGCCAATTATTCATTCATATCAATGTGACTAGAACTGGCATTCATGCCAGCATAACAATACTAGTCAAGGTTTATTGTAACCAGGATGCACTTTCTACATGCTTTATGTACCCCATTTATTTTTCGTGCTTTTTGTGTTTTTCGTGGACTATGATTTTTTATGGTACGCGCGTAACATTAGTTAAATACGCTGTAAAACAGCTTTGAATATTGACCGTTTACAGCGTAAGTTTTAGCCGATTAACCTTGTCTACACATTGGTCGGCGACAAAGCGCTTTGAATAGTCGCGAGAGAATATCATTTTTATCGAAATGTTAATTCTAAATTATTACCGGAGTTGCAATAATGAGCGACCGAGCAGCCGCTTATTAAAGGGTTCAATTCGCGCTTGTTAACCGATTACAATTCAAATTCCGATGGATCAATCCCCAGTTCCTGGGCTATTTTAATAGCCACCTTTTTTTCAGCGTGATCAAAATCCCCATCCGAAGAGGCAATGCCGATAATCATGCGTACCAACAGGCGCGAGGCTTGGGCGTTGAACTTCATCTTGCCTAAGGCTTCATAAGCCTTGGCTTCACCAATGTCCTTATCGAATTCAAGCTGACCGACGAAATCCTGAAAAGCCTTGATCACATCGCTGGTGGTGAAAATCGACAGCGCATCATGGCTTTCGATAAACTTGATCATTTTTTGCTTTTCTTCCGAGCTAACGCTGCCATCGGCCATCGCGACCAATGCGGAACCCGCCATCGCGGCATTCAAAAAATCCTTGTTTTTGTATTTTAACGCCTCTGTTTTTAACTCACTGGCTTTGCTTTTTAATTGGCTTAGAAAACTATCGAAACTCATGGTGCTCTCCTGATGTTAAGGGTGTTGTTGTGGTTTTAAGTTGCTGCCCGGAAAAATAATCGACCAGTTTGGTAACCTGGAGTTTACCATTAATCCTGGAAAAATCGTTTGATCCACGAAAAACACAAAAAGCACGAAAATATTCAAAGAGATACCAGGTTGCAGATCGTCACCCAAAGGGTGAATGGCTAAATAAACATAACATATTGATTTATTTCGTGTCTTTCGTGGACTAACTGCCGTTTTTAGATTAATCAAGGAAATTTGATTAAACAAACAACCCGGTATATTCCGGCAAGGCGAGTGCTGCCCGGTCGCCGTAGCACCGCTGTCTATCGATAATATCCTGCCCCCATTGTTGGTGCGTCGCCACTTCACACATTGCGTTGTGCATTCTGAATACCGCAGGAGACGAACTCTGACTCAAGCTAAGCGCCATGTCATAGTCTTCGCTATCGACGCTGTACATCGCTTCAATGACCGGTATCTGAGTCGGATGAATAGCCGTTTTACCGGTCAAGCCATGCGCCAAGTCCAGCCGAATCTCTTTTTGTAAGGTGACGCTGTCATTCAGATATTCGAATACCGGCGCTGACAATGAAAACCCGTAAGGCTTAAATACGGTCACCAGTTGTGCGATGACATGGCCCAGCGGCGTCTGATACAAGGTCATATTTCTGGGACGCCTGATACCTAAAATATTCATCAAGTCGTTGCCGCCGATCCGCAGCATCAATATCCGGGAAAAAACAGCGTTTTGCGTTAAAGCCTGACGTAATTCGGTCATCGCGCCGACATCAAAAACATCCTGGGTTTCCAGTGTCGGCATAACCTTGAAGGGAGTGCCCTGCAATTGATCGAAATAAGCGTGAAAATTGCCGGCATTAAATTTCGGCAACACAAAACCGTCGATTTTTTCAATATCGGGCAGCGCCAGCAGCCGCGCCAGAACCTCAGGGTTTCTGGCGCGAATAAAACGGAAGCGCTGCGGCGTGTCTCTAAAGCCCTGCAAGCAAAGGCCTAAATGACGCAGACTGCTGTCTAGCTCGGTATGGGATACCGCATCTTCGGTACAAAAAATCATCGAACGCAAGGTTGACAGTTTTTCGCCATTGGCGCAATCCATCAGGTCGAGACGATGCGCGGGCATATACAGTGACGCACCTAAACACCAAGGCGAAAAAACTTTCGGTACATTATTCATAATGGCAACTCCTTGATTAATGCCACTGCTTGGTACGGCAGGTCGGGAAAAATAGCGATTGGAATGGATCGGGACTCGGCCAGCCAGCGCAAATGCCGGGTCGCGGCACCATCTTCATGCTGTAACAGCAAGACCCTGGCTTCGCGTCGCAATAAAACCCGCGTCGCCTCACCGATACCGGGCTTAATGTAATGGTGCTGATTGACACCGTAATGCGTTGCCATCCAGGCCAATAGCGCTTGGGAAATCCTTTGCAATTTTAGCCGGTCATGACCGCAGCTTACAAGATTGCCCCGTTGCCGCGCCTGTTCGATGCAAGTCAGCATCGTGTCAATAAAATAACGGGACAGATCGTGCGGCTCAAACTGCCGGTAATAAACGCAACCATGAAAATCGCTTGGGCCAGCCGTATCAGGGGCGTAAATTGAACGACTGACCAGACCCGATACCGTCGCATTCAGGATGCACGAGGGAATCAAATAATCCTCGGACGTTGCCGCAACCGTAGCATTGCCTGATAAATCGGCCAACACATACAGTTCGGCAGGAATAGTCACGCCATCGCTTGCGGCAAAAGCCTGTAGGCTGGCGGCCAACTGCTGCGCAATAACGCCTTTCCCGGTCCAGCCATCGACAAAAACCAACGATTCCGGGGCATGGGTTTGCACAATAAAGCGCAACGCATTTTGATCTATGCCGATATCGCGCAGTATCGAAATGGAATAATGGCTAGCCTCGGTATCGAAATAGCGCTGAAGTACATGCTTAAGCAGTACGCCGACCGGCGTTCCGGCACGCGCCAGAGAAACCAGGGTGACGCCGTGTCGACGGGTGGCGACTATGCGTTCGGCCAATAGCAGCACATGTTCGGCCATGCGCTGCTGATTTAAGGCCATCGCCTGATAAAACAGCGGTAGATAATGTTCCGGCGGCAACGACTCATGGGTCAGCATTTGGGAGTAATGTTGTTTGCCGGATTGGATTAAGGCTTCCTTGATAGCGATGGGCGTGTTCTCCATCGCCATCGGTTTTAATAAAAACTGTACATCGTCCGCAGTGTAACTGCCGGTGAAAGGAATCGTCATTTATGTGGTTTCGGCAAAATCCAGCGCTTGAAACAGCTGGGTATTCTTGGGAATTAACGCGTAATCGCACAGCGCCATAAACGCTGCGTCGGTTTTGCTGTCGCCCGCACCAAAGGACAATACTTTGGAATGCTGCTGTTTGTAGCCTTCCAGCAGATAACTGACTGCGCTTTCTTTGTTGATGATCTTCGGTAATAACGCCAGATTGTTGCCGTTCAAATGCCAATACAAACTGCCGTCAAGCACATACGGATGCGCGATGATAATCTCATCCAACAGGGTTTTTAATATCGCTTCGGTGCCGTCACCGTGTTTGATGACGCCATACCAGGTTGTACCGAAATCGTTAACCAGCCGCGGTTTAAAACCGCAATGTCGTTGTGCATAAAGCTCAACTTCCACCCACACCGCCAATAACTTTTCCTGGTAAGCCGGTAAGCTTTGCATGATATTGTCCATCCACACCTTATCGACGGTACGTTGTTTGTTCAAGATCACCGCGCCGTGATTCAATACCACTTCTTCCTGAAACGGCAGGTTGACGCGCTCAAAGGCGTGAACATCGCGCGCCGTGACCGGCACGATCTTAAAGCCCTTGGCCAGCCAGTGCCACAACCACTGCTGTTTTTGTGTCGCGTAGGAATTAGCCGAACCGTCGGGTAAAAAAGCCCGCGCCTGTAGCGGTTGATCACTCACACCGGGCGCGCATTTTCTTAAGGTCTGGAACAAGGTGTCATCAAGGTCTAAAAAAATGTAGCTTTGCATGGGTAGTGTTGCCTGGTTGGAGTTCAAATCTTGCGCTAATGGCTTGCCATGCGTGCAGTCGGTCATTTAACGCGGCACACAGCGGGGTTTCATGGCAAAGAATAATGTCCCGATAATCATCCGGATTCAGGTTGTAAATAAAATTGGGGATGCCGTCCTCGTAGTTGTCTTCAAATTGGCATACCGAGCCGATAGCGTTGCCTTGATGAATCGGCGAGCGCGTGGTGCTTTGCACCTTGACCTTAAAACCCCGGTTTTCCAATTCGCGGCCCAACAGATAAGCGGGGGCGTTGCATTCGCCGGTGCCTAGAACCAGAATAGGGCGTGGGTCGCTTGCCTGGTCGCGGCTAAAGCCGTTGCTGCACAGCTGCTCGAGCACATCCTTTTCCAGGCTGATCGGCGCGTCCAAGCCTAAGCGGCCCGGCCAGGCCAGCAGCGATTTTTTACAGTCGCCATTACCCGAGACATTGACGCTGATGCTGTCAATAGCCGCGTTTTGGCTGTCCTCAAAGCGCAATAAACCCTGCCTGAAACACAGCCATTCGACCGCCACACTGGCTTGATCTTCCAACGCGGCGCGATCGTCTGGATGGGCAAAATTGACTAAACTGACGATGAATACTTTTTTCAGGCCGGGATTAACTTCTTTGTAGGCTTTGATCAGGCGTAAAAAGGTAAGTCCGGTACTGATTTCGTCATCGATTAACACCAGCGTTTTGGCCGTTAAAAACTGCTGACGAAGATCTGTCCGCTCAGGATAATACAAAAAAAAGTCGGTCGCATGACTATGCGCCTCTTCAAACTCCAGTCGTTCGATGCCGTCCAGGTGATAGCGGGTCGTCTGGATAAACAGGGCCTGCTCTGCACCTTCACGGCAGGCCGCCTCAAACACGCCATAACCCAAGCCGGTTGCGGTTTCCGCCATGCCTATCCATAGCGAACCGGTGTCCGCCCCGCGATTTAATACCATTCGAGCCAGGGCCCGATAAGACCAGCTCATCACTTTGGGCGATACCGGATAATGCTTGCCCAGGACCTTGCTGACCAGCAAAAACTTGCGCTTGCTGCTCACTCTGGCCGCAAATCCCAGCAAGCGATTCAGCGGAATGCGTCCGGGTTCGATGTCGAGATGCAGAGTTCCGGTGTCTAGTTTTATGGTGACTGTTTTTGGCATGGTTTGTTTTGTGGAGTTATTTTATAAATTTTATGTATCGTTCCCACGCTCCGGCATCATCACCACCGGCGTATTAATCTCGCTGACCCTTAGGCCATAACGAATGCTCGGAGGCTGGCATGCTTTACCTTTGATAGCCTGCAACGCAATCTGCGCCAGATTGGCGCCGGATAAACAGGCCATGCCGAAACCGCCCGAAGGACGCGGGTTGATTTCCAGTAAACGCACACCGTGTACGCCTTCCTTGAACTGGATATTGAACAAGCCGTTGAGCCGGTAATGCGCGGTTAGTCTTGTCACCATGCCGTCAATATCGGCGTTGTTATCGATGGTTTGCCCGCCGCCCGCCAGTTGCGATTTTTTGCGTTGCACCGCACACAGCAATTCGCCGTGCCGTCCGGCGCAATCGACGCTCCATTCAGGGCCGCCCAGATGTTCCATGACCAGCAGGGTGGCAAACTCCGGAGTGTTAGCCATGCCATGCCGCAATTCTTGCAGCGGAATCTGGTATTCAACGCCTTTAAGTAGCTGGGTGATGCTGTCGCGCTGGGTATCCAAAACCCGAAAGCCCAGGCCGAACACCGAAACCGCCGGTTTAACGCATAATCTTTGGTGATGTGCCGATAATGCGGCAACCGCGCTATCAAACGCATCACGGTCGTCAACGGCGATAAAGTCCATGGTTTGCGCAACCTCTGCAGGCAACGCGGCATAAAAATCCGCCTTGTTATGCAATAAGCTCAACGTATCAAAATCGGCAACCGACACTACCTGCACACCAATCGCCTGAAATAATTCATGGTGTTTACTGATCAGCGCCGCTTCTTTTCCGGGCCAAAATAACTGAATATTGTGCCGCCGACAAAAATCCACGCACCATTCAAGATACTCGTGTTCAGCGAGTTCGGCAGGTTCAACATAGTGCTCATCCGCTGCCAAAAAAGCAGTGGCATGAGCTTGGGTGTGAGTGCAAATCAGTGTGATTTCGCCGTTCGGTGCCGACTGGCGAAGATTTCTAAATACGGCGTGTATGGTCGAAAATGTTTGGTTAAACCAAATTCTCATTGATGCCTACAAATGAATGATAATTTGCGGCAACAAGGCTTCAATGGTGCGGCCAGTGCCATTTTCACCGATCGCATGCATTTTCCACTCGCCATTATGCCGATATAGTTTTGTCATGATTTGTGCGGTATGGGAACCTTGAGAGCTCAGTGTATAACGGGCAATTTCGGCATTATTGCTGCTGTCGATGATACGGCAATACGCATTGTCAACTTCATCAAAAGTCTGACCGGAAAAGGAGTTAACGGTGAATACCAGCGATTTAACATTGGCAGGCACTTTATCCAGGTCGACCTTAATTTGTTCATCATCGCCATCACCGGCGCCGGTACGATTATCGCCGGTATGCACAATGCTGCCGTCACGGCTTTTCAGTTGGCCGAAATAAATGGTGTCAACCACCTTGTTTTGATCGTCGAACAATACGCAAGAAGCGTCCAGATCGATAGCATCGCTCTTACCGCCGCCGAACATGCCTTTTAACATGCTGACGGGGACTTTTTTAGCATCCCAGCCCAAACCCATGACAATCTTGCTTAGCGCACCGCCGGACTCTTTGGACAAAGAAATTTTCTGCCCTTTTTGTAAATTAATAGCCATACACATTACCTCAATAAATGAACCCTGCTGTGTTAAATGGCAGCAGGATTTTTGATGATTTGAAATTTCAAAATAAACAATCGTAGGGGCGGTTTAAACATTAACCCCGAAAGAGGCGGCTAAAGGCCCTAGTCCACCGGCAAAACCTTGGCCAATAGCTTTAAATTTCCAATCTGTACCGACGCGGTAGATTTCGCCAAAAATCATCGCAGTTTCGATTGATGCGTCTTCGCTCAAATCATAACGGGCGATTTCTGCGCCGCCTTCTTCGTTGCAGATACGGATATAGGCATGACTGACTTGACCGAAATTCTGTTTACGCGTTTCGGCATCATGAATGGTCACCGAGAATACGATTTTGTCCAATTCGCCGGGAACTTTGGATAATTCAACCTTGACGGTTTCATCATCGCCGTCGCCAGCACCGGTGGTATTGTCACCCTGATGCTGAACCGAGCCATCGCCGACCACCTTGTTATTGTAAAAACAAAAATCGCTGTCCGAGCGAACTTTGCCGTCCATTTTGACCAGAAAAGCGCAGGCATCTAAATCAAACGCTGCGCCGTCGGTTGCACGGGCATCCCAGCCTAGTCCCACGACGATTTTATTCAAGCCCGGGGCTTCTTTACTCAGATTAACATTGCCGCCTTTGGTAAGTGATACTGCCATGATTCTCTCCTGATGCTTAGTTAAGATATATTAAAACCGCGTAGCGGCTAATGTTTCAATCCACATCCGACCTCTATCCGTCGAGTGACACTATAGAGGTCGGCTAACGAAAGTACTAGATACTAATACCGTATTGACGAGCTAATGCGGCCAACCCGCCTGCATATCCCTGACCGACGGCTTTGAATTTCCATTCGGCGCCGTGTTTGTAGAGTTCACCGAAAACCATCGCGGTTTCAATGGAGGCGTCTTCGCTTAAGTCATAGCGGGCGACTTCGCTGCTTGAGTCTTTATTAACGACCCGAACATAGGCTTTCGAAACTTGACCGAAATTCTGTTTGCGCAATTCGGCATCATGTATGGTCACGGTAAAAACCACGCGTTGTATATCGGCCGGGATTTTGTCGAGCAGCACGATAACGGATTCATCGTCGCCGTCGCCTTCACCGGTACGGTTATCGCCGGTATGCTCAATCGAACCGCAAGTGGATTTAGTCTGGTTGTAGAAAATAAAGTCGCTGTCGGATCTGACTTTACCGTCTTCCTTGACCAGAAATGCACTGGCATCCAAATCGAAATCTGCGCCGTCGGTGGGTCTTGCATCCCAGCCGAGACCGACAATCAGGTTTTTAAGGGTCGGATCAGTCTTGGACAGACTGATATTGCCGCCTTTAGTGAGCGAAATAGCCATCAATAAATCTCCTTGTATAGAGTGCAAAGTCTAAATAGACAAGTTATCAAAAGTCTTTTAACGCTATTTGTTTCATGAGTCCGGCAAAAAAAATAGTAAAAGACTGCTGATTCATTACGTAGTACACCGATTGATCAATCCACACTTTCAGAATAATTCGACGTATGCCCTTGCCATGATAACCGCTAATAAACCACTTGCCTAGTCAGCCATGTATTCGAGGAAAGCGTATTTATCGTCTCTGTATTCGACTGCATGAAGGCGGGTGAGATCGCCGCTGACGGATAGGCGCGCCAGAGATTGCATAACATCGGTTATTCATTTAGTGGACTTGTAATAGGCTTCGACATTTAGTTGTTAAAAAAATTCCGGTGCAATTTACGGGCAGTAGAGTGTCGCTCCTCTCCGGATAAATGTTGATTTTAAATCAAATCCACCTATAGTTGGTCAACAAAAAATCATCAATCTTTAGCGAGTACACTATGCAATATTTTCGTCTTTCTTTTATTGTCACTGCGATTTGCCTGGCGGCCGCATTTTATTGGGGTGGAATAATGGGCGTTTTTATCGCCGTTATTCTGGGAGTACTCGAAGTCAGTTTGTCATTTGATAATGCGGTGGTTAATGCTTCCATTCTAAAACGTATGGATGACCGCTGGCAGCAGTACTTCTTAACCTGGGGGATTTTGGTGGCCGTTTTCGGAATGCGCCTGTTGTTTCCTATCGTGATTGTGGCAGCGGCCACCGGCATCGGATTTATGGGCGTCACCGACATGGCCTTAAACGATACCGCGACCTATGCCAAACATTTGGAAGAATCGCATGTGCAAATTGCGGCATTTGGCGGCATGTTCCTGCTGATGGTGTTTTATTCGTTTATTTTTGACGAGGCCAGGGAGCTGCATTGGTTGGGCTACATAGAAAAGAAAATGGCTTCATTCGGCAAGCTTGAAGCCATTGAAATTATCATGGCCTTAGCGCCGCTGTTAATCATTCAAAACTATCTGCCCGAGGAAATCCGTCTGGATGTTCTGGTCGCCGGTGTCACCGGGGTTATCTTATTCGTTATCGTCGACAGTCTGGCGGCCTTGTTTGAGGATGAAGAAGAAGGCGAACAGGTTTCGGCAGTGCTTAAAAAAAGCGGCATAATGAGCTTTATTTACCTTGAAGTCTTGGATGCGTCATTTTCATTCGATGGTGTGATCGGTGCGTTTGCGATTACCCAGGATGTGGTCATCATTATGCTGGGCTTGGCGATCGGTGCGATGTTTGTAAGAAGTCTGACGGTTTATCTGGTGCGCAAAGGTACGCTGGATGAATATGTGTTTCTGGAACACGGCGCGCATTATGCGATAGGGGTGTTGGCGGGTATTATGCTGCTCAGCATCACCCATCATATTTCCGAAATCATTACCGGCTTGTCGGGTGCGATATTGATCGGCTTATCGGTGCTGTCATCGATCCGTTACAAAAAACTGCATTCCTGATTCCATCCTGGATACGCGCATCATTCCCACGCTCCGGAGACTGCGAAAGAATGAATAAGTACGGCATAAAAAGTACTATTAACCATGAAGTTCATGAAGGCCATGAAGAAAACGCCAGATCAATCAATGCATTAAATCTTCATGCTCTTCATGTGCTTCATGGTTATTTCTTCTATATCGAATACTTTGACAGTCTCTCCGGCGTGGGAATGTATCCTGCTCCAGCGGTGCGAAATACAGAGCTCGTTTGTTTGCTCTATGCCTCTTACCGCAAACAACAAGTTGTTAATTACCGGTTAATCGCTTAGCATTGGTGCCATGTTGACAACATTACGCAAATTTACCGTTATTTTTCTGGCAATACTGCAATTCATTGCACCGCTGGTGCATGCGCACGCCGGAGAGAAAGTGCCAGGCTTTGGCCTGCATGTCCACGGTCTTGAAATGCATAATGACGACCATGATGATCATGCATTTCAAGCCGTGAGTCATGATTTCAGTTCCGAAGGCATCATAGTGGGTGTCGCTGCCGGAATGAAAGATAAACAAATTAATATGCTTGTAGATCTGGATAACAGCCACTACCTGCCTCAACAGTCTCCCGTATTTAAAGCCGCAATATCCCCTTTCGATACCAATTTTTCTCCGCAAGCCACGCAGTTTGTTTGCCGGTTGCTTATTCCCTCATTATCCCCTCGCGCCCCTCCTGCTCAATAAGTCCTCCTTCGTTTCGTAGAAACGTGACGTATCGCGTCTTTACATTAACGCGGTCAAAGCCGCATTGAATACGCTCCTCATCTTAGTGACAAATCGTCTGTTTTTGTAAAACTGGCCAGCCCTTGTTTAGCAAGGTCTTCTGCCGTTTCAAAAACGGTATGTTTTTTAAAGCAAGATGGGAATAACGGTGGCACAAAATGAGCTACATCCTAATCAAGGTTATTATTACCAGCCTGCTTATCGTGGCTATATCGGAACTGTCGAAACGAAGTTCATTGCTGGGCGCTTTATTGGCCTCGCTACCGCTCGTGTCCGTTTTAGCGATGCTCTGGCTGTATATTGACACCAAAGATACCGGAAAAGTTGTCGATTTGGCAGCCGGTATCTTTTGGCTGGTTATCCCCTCTCTGGTTTTTTTTATCAGCTTACCTTTTTTGCTCAAGAAGGGGCTTGATTTCTATCTCAGCATGGGGATTTCAATGTCAGTGACGGCAGGCTGTTATTTTCTAATGATCACACTATTGACCCGCTATGGCATTAAGCTATAAGCACTCAATGAGGCTACCAGCTTAAGACGGTGCAGTGTTAGTTAGGAGTGCAAGCTTCGCTTGCAAACAGGCAGAGCCTGTACTCCGGACTTGTCCGACTTAGCTTGGAGCTCTAAATGACACATAAATTGAAGCAGGATTTTTTAACGATGACACCAACAACACAACGACTGGCCCGGCTTATTAGCGTGCCGTTGTTTTTACTTCTCCTAATAAGCCCCAGTGTCTTTGCGCATGGCGTTGACGCGAATACCGAACGTTTTTTATTGGCAAACCAGGGTCTCGCCATCGGGTCGTTTCTTTATATCGGCGCCAAACACATGGTGACCGGATACGACCACCTGCTGTTTCTGATTGGCGTTATTTTCTTTCTGTTCCGCACCCGGGATGTGTTGATTTATGTCAGCCTGTTCACCTTGGGGCATAGTCTGACGCTATTATTCGGCGTGCTAAACAACATGGCAGTCAATCCTTTCCTGATTGATGCGATTATCGGGCTGTCCATTGTCTACAAAGGCTTCGATAACCTGGGCGGTTTTCGCCGATTATTCGGCTTTCAACCGAACACCAAAATCGCGGTGATGGTTTTCGGCTTGTTTCACGGTTTTGGACTCGCCACCAAATTGCAGGATTTTTCACTGCCTCAAGCGGAGTTATGGAAAAATTTATTGGCCTTCAATGTCGGGGTGGAGCTAGGCCAGTTTGTCGCCTTGCTGTTTATCTTGATTGCACTCGATTTCTGGCGCAGACACGAGAGTTTTTATCGCTTTTCCACGGCTACCAATACACTTTTAATGACCGGCGGCTTGATTCTGTTCGGCTATCAAATAACCGGCTATTTAATTAACGGATAAATTCATGACTAACATCAATCCCCCTGTTCAATCGCTCAAATCACTCACTATAGCCAGCGCTTTTGCGCTGCTATTGGCCGTCATTATTTTACTGTCGGCGGTACTGCCCGCAGAATACGGCATTGACCCAACCGGAATGGGAAAAATGATGGGCTTAACCGCTTTGTCTGCACCAACAAAAGACGGCAATAAAGCACTCGCGATTACTTGTCCGGTGTTGCCGCCGCAAACCATTAAGCAAGCGGCCAGTTCGACTGAGACGATCCAAAAGGAACAACTGCCGCAGTGGCAAGATTCAGTCAAAATCATAGTGCCGGCCGGGGAAGGTTTGGAATATAAATTCCATTTGGTAAAAGGTGCGACACTGGATTATTCATGGGCTACTGACGGCGCCAAACTCTATTTTGATTTTCATGGCGAACCCAAAGGTGACAAAACCGGTTACTTCAAAAGCTTTAAGGAGAGTAGCGATAATCAATCCACCGGTACCTTGACGGCTCCCTTCGAAGGCCCTCACGGCTGGTACTGGGAAAACAAAACCCGGTCTCCGGTGGCCATCATCTTGAACACCAAAGGCTCTTATCGGATTTTAGGTTTACTGTAATGGTGCCTGTCATTGCAAGCAGAACTTACCTTATTTTCTTATTGTTTATTTGTAACGCGGGCATAAAACCGCATCGAGTCTGACCTATGTTTTTTTTGAACCTTTTCAGAAAGCTCATTCCCCGATTTTTGCCGGCTATTGTTGTTTTTTTAGCGACGATAACGCCCGGCTTTGCTGAGTCGCCCCATATTGTCGATCATCTTGACCCGATTGAAAGCGATGCGACCTTGAGCTTGGCTAAAGTCGTTGATTTAACATTGGAGAAATACCCCGATGCAAGCTGGCTTAAATCACTGGAACAAGAGGCGGCGGCGATAGCGCAGCGCGGCAACAGCTGGACAGCCGGAGCATCGCAAGCAGGGCTACGTTTTCAGGAAGCGACCAGCGGCACCTTGCATTATATTGACGCCTCAGTACAAGTGCCGCTATGGAACTTGGGTCAGCGCGATGCGCAACAAATCGTCGCAAAGCAAGCCGAAAACAGCGCACTATCGCAAGCGGATGCGGTCAAATTACGCGTATCGGGATTGGTGAGAGCGGCCCTTTGGGATATGGCTCTGGCAAACTTAAGTTATGAGCAGGCCAAAACCGAGCTGGCCATTACCGATCAGTTGCGGGCTAAAGTGCAACGGCGCGTCGAGTTGGGCGATTTGCCCAGAGCTGACTTTTTGTTGGCACAATCGGAGTCGTTGCAAAAACGCTCAGTGTTAACTTTAGCGGAAGCGGAATTAATGCATGCCCGCAAACGGTATTCCAGCATCACCCAAATGACCAGAATTCCCGGCACCTATGAGGAAAAACTGGTTGAGTTAACGGAAATCCAGCAAAGCCACCCGCTATTAGTGGCGATCAATAATCAGATTGAACGCAAGCAGGCGGAACTGAATGCGATTAAATTAGTCGGTTCAGGGCAGACCAATGTTGCCGTAGGTATCAACAGCGACCGGTTTACCGATGATCAGCGCAGTAATCAAACGGAAAGTTTCAATATCGGCATTATCGTTCCTTTCGGCGGCAGCGCACATCTGGCGCCGCAGGTTGCGGCGGTCAATGTCGAATTAAATAAACTGCTTGCGGAACGCGAACAACTGAGCCGCGACCTGGAACAGGCGCATCACGAGGCCGAACATAATCTGGAGATCAACCGGGCTGAATTAGGTATTGCCAACGAGTTACAACAGGTTGCCGAAGAACATTTAAAAATGACCCACTTAAGTTTTTCGGTGGGTGAAATTAATTTGATGGATTTATTAAAAATCCAGTCCAGAACCCAGCAAGCAGTGTTAAATGCCAAGCAACGTTCGGTAATGCTACAGCGCGATATAGCGCTATACAATCAGGCCGTAGGAGTTACGCCATGAAAAACTATAAATGTGTACTGATATTGAATTTTGTCGGCTGGGTAATGTTGGCCTGTCCACCGGTTTTGGCTGAAAACAGCATCCAGATTTCACCGGAAAATATTGCAAATCTCGGGGTAATACTCGGCAAACCGGAGCAGGTTAAACAAATCCCGGTGTTATCCGCTCCGGCTAAAGTGGTGGTTCCGCCGACGCAGGAATATATCGTCAGTGCATCGCAGTTCGGCGTCATCGATAAGATGAATGTGGCGATAGGCGATAAGGTAGTCAAGGGGCAGGTGTTAGCCCAGCTCAATAGTCCTGATTTGCTGACACTACAACGGGAATATCTTAAAGCCGTCAGCGCACTGCAATTGTCATCAGCTACTTTTCAGCGGGATAAAAAACTGCTGGAAGAGGGCGTTATTGCCGACCGGCGTTGGCAGGAAACCCGCATTCAACATAACTCCTTTGTATCCGAAGTGAATGAACACAAGCAATTGCTGGAAATTTCCGGCATGACCGACAGCGAGATTACGCATCTAGCCAAAACCCATCGGCTCACCCGTCAGCTCAATGTCCGTGCGCCGATAGTCGGCGTGGTGATGGAGCGTTTGGCCGTCGCGGGCACGCGTATCGATATGATGGCGCCGTTATACCGCATCGCCAATCTGGATCAGCTGTGGCTGGAAATCGCCATTCCGCAGGAACGTATGGACAGCATTAAAATCGGTGACCGGGTTGTTGTTGAAAACTCAAACGCCAGCGCCAAAATCACCCTGTTGGGACAGAGTGTTAATCCGGACAACCAGACTATTGTGGCCAGAGCAGTGCTTGAACCGCTGCACGAGAATGCGCCATTGCGTCCCGGACAACGGCTGAATACCCGGATTATTCAATCCAGCGACAAAGCCGTGTTTAAAATCCCCAATACCGCCATTGCCCAGAACGAAGGCAAAGCCTATATTTTTATCCGTAAGCCGCAGGGATTTTTGGTAACCCCGATCACCGTAGTCGGCAAACAGGATGATCAGTCGATCGTTAGCGGCGAGTTGACCGCTGATGAAGAAATCGCTGTCAAAGGTGCGGTTGCACTGAAAGCTAATTGGCTGGGATTGGGGGGTGATGAATAATGTCTAATTTGATTAGATTTGCGCTGAGTCAACGGCTGTTGATGATGTTGTTGGTCGTGCTGTTGTCCGGCGGCGGCTATTGGGCGTTTAAAAACATCCCGATTGATGCCTTTCCTGAAGTATCGCCGACCCAGGTCAAGATTATCGTCAAAGCGCCCGGCATGACCCCGGAAGAAGTCGAGGCCAGGATTACCGCACCGATCGAAGTCGAGCTGTTGGGTATCCCGCATCAATCCATGCTGCGTTCCATCGCCAAATACGCGCTGACCGACATTACCGTCGATTTTGAAGAAGGCACCGATATTTTCTGGGCGCGTCAGCAGATTGCCGAACGCCTGAATACGATATGGGGAGATTTGCCTGCGGGTATCGAAGGCGGCATTGCGCCGATGACCACGCCTTTAGGCGAAATGTTTATGTTTACCGTGGAAGGTGGGGACTTGAGCTTAACGGAACGCCGCAGTCTATTGGATTGGGTCATACGACCGGCATTGCGCACCGTATCCGGCGTTGCCGATGTCAATTCCTTGGGCGGCATGGTCAGAAGCTTTGAAGTCATCCCCGATAATACCCGGCTTTCGGCCAGAGGCATCAGCATAGCGCAACTGTCTGCTGCCTTACAAAACAATAACCGCAATGACGGTGCAGGCCGCATAACCGACGGCGAAGAAGCCTTGATCGTCCGCGCCGAAGGCCGCATCAAAACCCTGGAGGATGTCGGCGTTATCGTAGTGGATAACAACAACGGCATTCCGATTACCGTTGGCGATGTCGCCACCATCAAAATCGGCGCGCTGACCCGCTATGGCGCAGTCAGTAAAAACGGCGAAGGCGAGGCGGTTACAGGACTGGTGTTGAGTTTGCGCGGCGCTAATGCCAGACAAACCATAGCCGGTATAGAGGCAAAACTGGCCGAAATCAGCCCGGGTTTTCCTAAAGGCGTTGAAGCCAAGGTATTTTACAATCGCGGCAATCTGGTGGACCATGCGGTAGACACCGTATTGCATGCCCTGCTGGAAGCCATCGTGCTGGTGATCATCCTGCTGATTTTGTTTCTGGGTGATTTGCGCGCGGCTTTGGTGGTCGCTTTGGCCTTGCCGCTGGCCGCATTGTTCACCTTTATTTTGATGAACACTATGGGCATGTCGGCCAACCTGATGAGTTTAGGGGGGCTTGCGATTGCGATCGGCATGCTGGTGGATGCTGCCGTGGTGGTGGTTGAAAACCTGATCACTCATCTGGCGCATGTTGAAAAAGCCCAGCGCCTGCCGCGCTTGCATGTCATTTATCGGGCCACCTGCGAAGTTGCCGCTCCGGTGGTCTCCGGCATCTTGATTATTATCATCGTGTTTTTACCGTTGCTGACCCTGCAAGGACTGGAAGGGAAATTATTCACCCCGGTGGCTTTAACCATCGTGTTTGCGCTCAGCGGTTCGCTGGTGTTGTCGCTGACGGTGATTCCGGTGATCGCCTCTTATTTGTTGAAAGAGGTATCGCATGAAGAGCCGTGGTTGCCCAGAAATCTGCAAAAACTGTATCAACCGGCTTTAGTCTGGTGTCTGGCCAACAGCAAGCTGGTCTTTATCGGAGCGGGTTCATTGTTGGCCGTGACCGTGCTGGTATTTACCCAGATCGGCAGCACCTTTATGCCGACCATGGACGAAGGCGACATCATCGTGCAGCTGGAAAAATTGCCGTCGATTACCCTGGAGCAATCGATAGCCCTGGATATTCAGGTGCAAAAAAACCTGCGTAAAAATATCCCGGAAATCGTCGACATTGTCGCTCGGGTCGGCTCGGACGAGTTGGGGTTAGACCCGATGAGCTTGAACGATACCGATACCTTTTTGATCCTCAAGCCAAAGGACGAATGGCGTATGGACAGCAAAGAACAATTGCTCGATCAGATCAGGACAGTCATGGCGCAAACCCCGGGCATTGCCTTTCAGTTTACCCAGCCGATTGAAATGCGCGTTTCGGAAATGCTGACCGGAACGCGCGGCGATGTGGCGGTTAAATTATTCGGCACCGACTTGGCAGTGTTAAATGAAAAAGCCCAACAAATTGCCGATATTTTGAAAAATATAACCGGCGCCAGCGACGTATTCGCCAAGCAAAATGCCGGGATGCAGTTTTTGCAACTGACCATCGACAAATCGGCGGCCGGACGTTTAGGTCTGGACAGCGACAGCATCGAAACCTTATTGCGGGCGCAGATTGAAGGCTTGAAGCTGGGCGTGGTTCAGGAAGGTATCAAGCGCACCCCGTTAATATTGCGCGGCGACAGCAATGTCGCTACTTTCGACAACCTGCAAATTGCGCTGCCGGATGGCGGGCATGTGCCGGTTACGGCGGTCGCCAAAATAGAAAAAGTGGAGGGCGTGGTGTCGGTGGGCAGGGAACGTGGGCAGCGCTTTGTGGTCATCACCAGCAATGTCGTCAATCGGGACCTGGTCAGCTTTGTCGATGAGGCCCGTAAAGCGGTTGCCGAACAAGCTGAGTTGCCGACCGGCTACACCGTCGAATTCGGCGGTCAGTTCGAAAACCAGCAACGTGCGGCGGCGACCTTGTCGCTGGTCGTTCCGGTATCGTTGGGGCTGATCTTCTTGTTATTGTTTTCAACCTTCGGCTCGGTCCGCCAGGCGGTCCTGGTGTTATCCAACATCCCGTTGGCGATGGTCGGCGGCGTATTCGCCTTATGGTTATCCGGCGAGTATTTATCGGTACCGGCATCGGTCGGCTTTATCGCATTGTTAGGGATTGCGGTGCTGAACGGCGTGGTCATGGTCAGCTATTTTAATCAGCTGATCGCCACCGGTATGGATTTGGCTAACGTGGTGTTGGTCGGCTCGTCGCGACGTTTGCGGCCGGTGCTGATGACCGCCAGCATCGCCGCATTCGGCCTGATCCCGTTGCTGTTTGCAACCGGACCTGGCTCTGAAATTCAAAGGCCGCTGGCCATCGTGGTAATAGGCGGCCTGGTGTCGTCGACTTTTTTAACCTTATTCTTACTGCCGATTTTATTTACATTATTTGGCTTGCCCAAGGAGCTTAAGCGATGAACAGCAAGGAATATCTCGTCACCCTGAACGTGCCGGTCAGCCTTGAAGAAGCGGTTGTCGATTGCCTGTTGATGGCGGAATCGGAACATGGCTTCAGCAGTTTTCCGGTCAACTCACACGATCATAAAAATGAAGGCCTGTCGCTGGCCGAACAGGTCACCGGACGACAGAAAAAAGTCCGCTTTCAAATGTACGTACCTCAGCAGGGCTTAGCCCAATTATTGGCGCAACTGAGAGCGGAGTTTTCCGGCTCGGGGATTCAATACTGGGTGCTGCCGGTGATTGAGAATGGGGTTATTTAGGCAAGTCCCCTCTCAACGCGTATTGATTTTTTAGTTGAAACTGGCCGTAGGATTCGGCCAGAGGACTAAACCGCTACGCGCTATTGCCGCTGCGATCATAAGCCTGAGACGGGTTAACTGAATGTGACATTTTCCTATGTTAAGGAATAAGGCAATCCGCCTTATTTCAAGATAGGAGCAGTGTCATGACTTCGACAATTAAACCCATTACCCCGTTACGTCAACGCATGATCGACGACATGCGGATGCGTAAACTTTCCCCCAAAACCCAAGCCGGTTATATTCGAGTTGTAAAGCGCTTCGCAGGATTTCTGGGACGCTCGCCGGATACCGCCAGCATCGAAGATTTGCGCCGTTATCAATTGCATTTGGTTGATCACGGTATCTCGCCGATTTCAC
>NZ_JAWPOH010000041.1:0-35795 GCF_037671525.1 Methylobacter svalbardensis | reverse complement strand
GGTCAGTAACATCCCCGTTAAACAAAATCCTAGCCAAGTCTTTTGTAGGTGCGTCAGCCTGGCATTGGACTTTAGCTTTCCCAGGGCTGCATCTAAATCAGTGACAAACGATTTTATAAAGTGTGCCGGCTCGTACATCAACATGGTGTTGAAATACGTGGCAGTTTACACTGATTAGCTTACCCGTTTTCCGGCTGTATTTCTAAGCTTAAAAACTTGAACATCGAGTTATAGCTTGTTTTTATGACCATGAAGAGCATGAAGACAATGAAGGAAAGAGAATTGGATGATTTGTCGAATAAGGGTTTCTGATCGACTTTACTGTAAAGCTATTAAAGCAAGACTATAAAGTTTTGTTTTATAAAATCATCTCTATAGAAAGCGCAGGAAGTCAATATAGTAAATTCTTCATGCTCTTCATGGTAAAAAACAAATGACATGCCCTGAAATCAACACCCTGGTTATTTAGCTAGGTGAGCGTGATTTTCTTGAGCATATCTGTGACCATCGCCGACAAATCGAACTGAGCCTGCCAGCCCCACTCGGCTTTGGCGGCGCTATCGTTCATGTGTCTGGGCCAGGAATCGGCAATCGCCTGCCGTAATGGATCGACGATGTAAGCGATAGTGAACTCAGGAATATGTTTTTGTATTTCTGCTGCTAACTGCTGAGGGGTAAAGCTCATGGCCGTCACATTAAACGCGTTTCTGTGCTTTAGCTGCTTGCTGTCCGCTGTCATCAAGTGAATAGCGGCATCAATAGCGTCGGGCATGTACATCATATCCAGTTGCGTATCGGCCCGAAGGAAACAATCGTAATGCTGTGATTTTAGTGCCGCATAAAAAATATCCACGGCATAATCTGTCGTGCCGCCGCCCGGCAGGGTTTTGCTGGAAATCAGCCCCGGATACCTTAAGCCGCGTGCGTCGACGCCAAAGCGATGATGATAATAATCACAAAGCAGCTCGCCTGAAACCTTGGTAATACCGTAAAGGGTCGATGGTCGCTGAATAGTGTCCTGCGGCGTATTCATAGACGGTGTTTCCGGGCCAAAGGCCGCTATGGAGCTGGGGAAGAACAGCGCGCATCGGTGTGCTCTGCAAGTCTCCAATACATTGAGTAAACCGTTCATATTGACGTCCCAGGCCTGCTGCGGTTTTTGTTCGGCAACAGCGGAAAGCAATGCGGCGAGATGAAAAATGGCATCAATGTTATTAGCGTCTACGACTTGATTGATTGCCGACGCATCGCGCACATCCAATAGGCAAAAAGGCCCCGATGGCGATAGTTCGTTCAAGGCAGGTCTTTTATCGGCAGCAAACACATTTTCGGGGCCATAGTTATTGCGCAAGGCTATCGTTAACTCCGAGCCGACTTGCCCGGTTGCACCCGTTACCAGTATTTTTTCCATCTGCGCCTGCGCTGTTTTACTAAAGAGGATTGCTATGACAAGGCTATAGGATACACCTCCTTGCCAAGCAGCATAGGCTTTGCCAAATCAGTCCCAACGAAATTTAATCCGGCCCCCAATTATTCCATTATTTACCCGCCTATGTTCTGGCTAATGCATGCTGCTGGTGGAGGAAAAGGCTAGATATACGGTTCTTTTGCTGTTACATTCTATAAGCGGGTAATCGACCGGTAGTGTTTTATTACTCACGAATAGCTAATAAAGTAGCTCGATAGATGCCCGTGAAATACTAACTCTTTACTTAATTATTTAAGAAAAACAGAGGAAATTGCCATGATCAGAACTAAGCTGTACAAAAATATTTTATCGGTTACATTGCTGGCCGTTGCGACGCTGTTCGCAGGAACGGTAGCGGCTAAATACATCCCTTATAAAGGTTCAGCCGCTGCAGCAGAAAAAGCAATTGAAACCACTGAAGAAACTTCTGAAAAAACCACTGCTGATAAAGGTTCTGCCGCAGCAGCAGAAAAAGCAATTGAAGCAAGCGAAGTAACGCCTGAAAAAACCACTGAAGTTCACTCAGCTGATAAAGGTTCTGCCGCAGCAGGGGAAAAAGCAATTGAAGCAAGCGAAGTAACGCCTGAAAAAACCACTGAAGTTCACTCAGCTCAGGCGCTGGAGCACGCAAATGTTGCCGCTACGCACGGTAAAGCCGGTCATGCCAGTGTTTTGACCGAGCATGCGAAAGTGGCTTTGGAGCACGCACAGGCTGCTGAACAAGTGCTGGAGGGGAAAGCCAAAGTACACATGACTGAAGCAGTTACGCATCTTAAGGAAGCCATAAAGCACGGTGATATGGATCATGCTGATGTTGCGACAGAACATGTTAATCAAGCAATCACTCACCTGAAGGCTGCTACACAAACTGCAGAAGCTCAACCGGCTCCGGCTGAAGCAACCAAAGGTTCTGTTGAAAAATCCACAGAAGACCATTCGGCTCAGGCACTAGAGCACGCAACCGTCGCTGCTACGCACGGTAAAGCGGGTCACGCCAGTGTTTTGACCGAGCATGCGAAAGTAGCGCTTGAGCATGCACAGGCTGCTGAAAAAGTACTGAAAGGGGAAGCCAAAGCACACATGACTGAAGCAATTACGCACCTTAATGAAGCCATAAAGCACGGTAATATGGATCACGCTGATGTTGCGACAGAGCACGTTAACGAAGCAATTACTCACATAAAAGCATCGATCGGTGAATGATGCTGCTTATCTGAGGAGTCGTTGATTCAGTCAGAAAGTTCCGGTGATCCATTCATGGATCACGATCTGATCAACTCAGGTATGAGTTGATCAGATCGTCTTTAATTATTTTTCCTTTTATTCGAGCGAACTCAAGCCAGACTTTTGGTTGCTGAGCCATTATCAATCCATCCATCAGCCAATACCATCCAGGTTGATTCTACTGAGGTGTCTTTATATAATCATGGAACGGTTTCAGGCCTTTCAGAATCTGCGCCGGATCGCAGTCTTGCTTTTTAGGTTTCCTGGTGACGCGTCAGCTCCCGGCTACTGTTGATCCTGATACGCTTGACAACTCCGCTGCCTGATCCGGCTGTATTTAATATCTCAATCTGGTATCTTGGTTCCTGGCTTGGCTGATTATAGATGCCGATCTTGGGGCGGATTGAAAAAAAGCGTGAAACCGGATCAGCTAAGGCGATTTCCTGAAAAAACAGTCCCAAATAATTGTCCACGAAAAGCACAAAAAGCACAAAAAGCCAAAAGTGGCATCTCCAGGCGACACCAAAACAAGCAATGCTATTATGTCGACGTCAAATCTAACGATTCCCCTAAAAGGGGAGGTTTCAAACCAGCAAGGAAATTTGATGAAAAATCAGCAAACACTTACCATCGATGGAAACCAGGCAGCCGCGACGGTAGCTCATAAGCTCAACGAAGTCATCGCGATTTACCCGATAACGCCGTCATCCAATATGGGGGAATGGGCCGATGAATGGTCGTCTCGGGGACAAGTCAATTTATGGGGGACGGTGCCGCAGGTGACCGAAATGCAAAGCGAGGCCGGTGCTGCCGGCGCCATTCACGGCGCATTGCAGGCCGGATCGATGGCGACCACCTTTACCGCCTCCCAGGGCTTGCTGCTGATGATTCCGAATATGTACAAAATCGCCGGGGAACTGACGCCGACGGTGTTTCATATCGCCGCCCGTTCGCTGGCTTGCCAGGGCTTGTCGATTTTCGGCGACCACAGCGATGTGATGTCGGCACGGATGACCGGTTTCGGCATGCTGTGTTCCAACTCGCCGCAAGAAGTCATGGACTTTGCGCTGATCGCCCATGCCGCAACGCTGGAAGGCCGTATTCCGCTGATGCATTTTTTCGACGGGTTTAGAACTTCGCATGAAGTCGCCAAGATGACTATCCTGGATGATGAGATCTTGCGGGCAATGATTAACGACGAGTGGGTTTGGGCGCACCGGGGTCGGGCTTTAACGCCCGATAATCCGGTGCTACGCGGCACCGCCCAGAATCCCGATGTATATTTTCAGGCCAGGGAATCGGTCAATGCCTATTATCAGGCGATGCCGGGCATCGTGCAGGGTGCGATGGACCGGTTTGCCAAACTGACCGGCCGCTGTTATCGCCTGTTTGACTATCTGGGGTCGACGGATGCCGAGCGCGTCATCGTGATAATGGGATCCGGCGCGGAGGCGGTAGAAGAAACGCTGGATTATCTGAATCGTCAGGGCGAATCGGTGGGTTTGCTTAAAGTGCGTTTATACCGGCCTTTCGACCCAGCCAGTTTGTTAGCGGCGCTGCCTTCGACTTGTCGAAAAATTGCGGTACTGGATCGCACTAAAGAGCCGGGCGCGGATGGAGAGCCGCTGTATAAGGATGTGCTTGGAGCGCTGGCTCAGGATTTTATCAGCGGTGCGGCTAAATTTGCGGTACTGCCGAAAGTAGTTGGTGGCCGTTACGGCCTGTCTTCCAAGGAATTTACGCCCGGCATGATCAAGTCGATTTATGACGAATTGAAACAGCCGCAACCGAAAAACAATTTCACCATCGGCATCCATGATGATGTCACGCACACCAGTCTGGACTGGGATGCAAATTATCGCACCGACGCACAAGCCGAAACTTTTCAGGCGATGTTTTACGGCTTGGGCAGCGACGGCACGGTCAGCGCTAATAAAAACACCATTAAAATTATCGGCGAAGCCACCGATTTGAATGCCCAGGGTTATTTCGTTTACGACTCGAAAAAATCCGGCGCGATTACCGTCTCGCATTTGCGCTTCGGGCCTAAACCGATACGCTCCACTTACCTGATTGGCGAAAACGATGCCGATTTTATCGGCTGTCATCAGACGATTTTTCTGGAACGTTACGACATGCTCGCCAATGCGGCGGAAAACGCGGTGTTTTTGCTGAACTCGCCGGAGCCTGCCGAACGAGTTTGGGCGTCGTTACCCTTAAAAATGCAGCAGCAAATGATCGCCAAAAAAATCCGTTTTTATGTGATCGACGGCTATGAAGTCGCCGAAAAAAGCGGCATGGGCAAACGCATCAATACCATCATGCAGACCTGCTTCTTCGCCATATCCGGGGTGTTGCCGCAGAGCCAAGCGGTTACTGCAATTAAACACGCGGTCGAAAAGACCTACGGCAAAAAAGGCCAACGCATCGTCGAGCTGAATTTCAAAGCCATCGATGAAACCCTGGCCAGTTTGAATTCGGTTCCCTTACCAACAACGGTTAGCAGTCAATTCGACATTCAATCCAGGATCAGCGATGCTGCGCCCGATTTTGTCAGGCGGGTGACCGGCGAAATTATTGCCGGTCATGGCGATGCGTTGCCGGTCAGCGCGATGCCGGTTGACGGCACCTTTCCAACCGGTACGGCGGCTTATGAAAAACGCAATTTGGCGCTGGAAATCCCGGTCTGGGAAACCGATCTGTGTACCCAATGCGGCAAATGCGTGATGGTTTGTCCGCATTCGGTCATTCGCAGCAAAATTTTCCCGACCGAGGTTTTGGCCAATGCGCCGCCTACCTTCAAACATGTGCCGATGTTGGGCAAGGATTTTCCGGCCGGGTTGGAAATCAGCTATCAGGTC
Organism: Methylobacter svalbardensis; assembly: GCF_037671525.1. NCBI lineage: Bacteria > Pseudomonadati > Pseudomonadota > Gammaproteobacteria > Methylococcales > Methylococcaceae > Methylobacter > Methylobacter svalbardensis. The sequence goes on along the minus strand of NZ_JAWPOH010000041.1, from coordinate 30,242 downwards.
GCGCCGGAAGACTGCACCGGCTGTACGCTGTGCGTCGATGTTTGCCCGATCCGGGATAAATCCAACGCCAGCCGCAAAGCCATCAATATGCAGCCGCAACCGCCGCTGCGTGAAGCCGAGCGCGACAATTGGGATTTCTTTTTGGCTATCCCCGACTATGATCGCAGGCTGTTGAAAACCAACACCATCAAAGGCTCGATGGTGTTGCAGCCGTTGTTCGAATTTTCCGGCGCGTGCGTGGGTTGCGGCGAAACGCCGTATATAAAACTGGCGTCGCAGTTGTTCGGCGACCGCATGGTGGTTGCCAATGCGACCGGCTGTTCGTCGATTTACGGCGGCAATCTGCCCACCACGCCTTGGGCTAAAAACCCCGAAGGTCGCGGGCCTGCGTGGAGCAATTCCTTATTCGAAGACAATGCGGAATTCGGTCTGGGCATGCGTATCGCCCTCGACAAGCAAAACGACTACGCCAAAGAATTACTGGCCTCATTGCGCGAACCGTTAGGCGGCGAACTGGTCGATATGATACTGAACGCCGACCAGTCAGATGAAGCCGGGATTTACGAGCAGCGCGAGCGCATTGCCGCACTTAAAAAGATGCTCTCCGATAAGATCCATAGCCAAGAATGTGGGGGCGACTTTAGTCGCCCGGTTGCGGGACAATGGGCGACTGAAGTCGCCCCCACAACAGCCGAAACATTGCTCCGGTTAGCGGACAGCTTGTGCAAAAAGAGCGTCTGGATTATCGGCGGCGACGGCTGGGCTTACGATATTGGTTTCGGCGGCGTCGATCATGTCCTGGCCAGCGGGCGCAATGTCAACATTCTGGTTCTGGATACCGAGGTCTATTCCAATACCGGCGGGCAAACCTCCAAATCGACGCCGTTAGGCGCGGTGGCGAAATTCTCCGCAGGCGGCAAAGCAACGGCGAAAAAAGATCTGGCGTTGCTGGCGATGGATTACAGCAATGTCTATGTCGCCCATGTCGCCTATGCCGGCAAGGACACCCAAACCCTGAATGCGTTTTTGGAAGCCGAAGCCCACGACGGCCCGTCGATCATCATCGCTTACGCACCTTGCATCGCGCACGGCGTGGATCTGTCCAACAATCACCGGCAGCAGAATCTGGCGGTCAAAAGCGGGCATTGGCCGTTGTTTCGGTTCGATCCCGGTAAAATAAAACAGGGCAAGAACCCGATGCATCTGGATTCTGCGGAACCGTCCATTCCTTATCGCGATTTCGTCAAAACCGAAACCCGTTTCAGCATGCTGTGGCAAACCCATCCTGAAGACGCCGAGCGTTTTCTGGAACAGGCGCAGCAGGATGTTAAAAACCGCTACCATTATTACAAGCAACTGTCTGAGCTGGAATGGAACGAAACGACCAGTGTTTCAGCGGTCAAAGCCCAACTCAAAAGCGAAACTGCCAAGGAGAACGACAATGGTTGATTTAACGACTGATTATTTAGGCTTGAAACTGGCTAACCCCTTGGTGCCGTCAGCGTCGCCGTTGAGCAGGGATGTTGACAGCGCGCGCCGACTCGAAGACGCAGGCGCATCGGCGCTGGTGATGTATTCGCTGTTCGAAGAAAAAATCGATGCCGAAGCGCAGCAAATGGAGCGGTTTTTTTATCAGCAGGCCATAGGCCATGGCGAAGCAGATTCGTTTCATCCGATGCCAGAACACATCCAGACCTATCAGGAACAGTATCTGGAGCATCTGCAAAAACTGAAGTCGGCGTTGGCGATTCCGGTCATCGCCAGCTTGAACGGTACCTCGCTGAGCGGCTGGGTCGAGTACGGCAAGCTATTGCAACAGGCGGGTGCCGACGCGCTGGAGCTGAATATCTATCATCTGGCGGCCAATAGCGATGAAAGCGGCGATGCCGTCGAACAACGTTATCTGGACATCTTGCGGGAATTGAAAGAGCAGGTCAGTGTGCCGATTGTGATGAAGCTGTCTTCGCAGTTCAGTTCGCCGATTCATTTTGCCAAACGCCTGGAAGCGGCAGGAGCCGACGGCATCGCGTTATTCAACCGTTTTTACCAGCCCGATATTGACCTGGAAACGCTGGAAGTGCTGCCGAAGCTGGAGCTGTCATCCTCGGCGGAAGCCTTGTTGCGTATACGCTGGACCGCGTTGCTGTATGGTCGTACCAAGTTATCGCTGGCGGTAACCGGCGGTTTTCACCAGACGCCGGATGTGCTCAAAGCGCTGTTGGCCGGAGCCGATGTGGTGCATCTTTGCAGCGTATTGCTAAAGCACGGTGCAGTCCGTTTAGCCGAAATCCTGACAGAAATGGAACAATGGCTGGTCGAGCATGAATATGAGTCAATCAGCCAGCTGAAAGGCAGCGTCAGCCAGCAACACGCCATCGATCCCAGCGCTTATGAACGCGCCAATTATGTGCAGGTCTTGGATAGTTATTCCAGCCCGGCGGGGGTGTTGAGGTAGCCAATGCTATCTTGAATTCATTCCTGAAAAGGCAAGTGCAGGGGTGAAGAAGGTGAGGGAGATTTGACTTAAATATTAACTACAGATCTTCCGGCAAGACCAGTCCATAGATTAAACCTAAAAACCGCAGTTAGTCCACAAAAAGCACGAAAGCCACGAAAGAAATCAGTATGTTGTATTACGCTGCCATTCATCCTTTGGGTGACGATCTACAACTTGGTATCTTTTTGAATATTTTCGTGCTTTTTGTGTTTTTCGTGGATCAAATGATTAATCTAGATCAAAATCAACTACTGCTGATCTGGAAAGGGAATTCCGGTTTGCTTGGAAATATCTTTCAGGTCATCCACTACGGCTTGTAGCAGCGGTATGCCGCTTTTTCTGCGGATGGCTTCTTCGGCGTGTTCAGGGTCACCGGGAATGAGAACCGCTTTTTGGCCTTTGGTCGGCTTTGTATTTCTGAATACTTCGATCCATTCATCGATCCTCTTTTTGAATTCGTCGACCTCCATAAATCCATCAATCTGCATCGCGCCAAAAAAGTGTCCGATTCCTTTGCCCACGCTTCTGGAGGGAATCTCCTGGCGCAAAGCAAAAGGAGGCGCGAAAGGCCCCCAATTTGCGCCACTTAAAACAGAAGTTAGTATGTCTACCATTGCAGCCAGTGCATAACCTTTATGTCCGCCCAATTCACGTTCAGAACCAAGCGGCAGTAATGCGCCGCCATTGATCATATCATTTGGGTCGGTTGTCATATCGCCTTGATTGTTGATGGTCCAACCTTTAGGTACAGGGACTCCCTTGCGCAAAGCGATTTCAATCTTCCCATACGCCGCCGCACTGGTAGCGAAGTCAATAACAATGGGTGGGTTGTTTATTCCCGGGAATGCAATCGAAATTGGATTTGTGCCAAGCATTCTTTCAGCTCCCCATATCGGTGCAACCAGTTTGGTGGTGTTGGTCATCGACCAGCCGATCATGTCGCGTTCCAGCGCTTTTAATGAGTAATAGGAAGCAATGCCAAAGTGATTAGTGTTGCGTACGCTAACCCAGCCGGAGCCATGCGCTTCTGCTTTGTCCATGGCGATCTCATTGGCTTTTGGTCCGACAATTAAACCTAAGCCGTTGTCGCCATCGACTGTACACAAACTCATTTTGTCGCGAATGATTTTGATGTTTGGTCTGGGATTGATTCTGCCTAGCGTCAGCATATCAAAGTAAGTGTGCAATCTTGCCATTCCATGAGAATCAATACCACGGAGGTCAGCAAGGCTGAGTACGTCAGCAGCTTGTTCGGCATCTTGCCTGGATATTCCAAAATGGAGAAAAACTTGGGTGCTGAATTCTCTTAAGTCGCTTGATGAGTATGTCGTTAAGGCATTGCTCATAGGTCAAATATCTTTTTCATCGATACCCATATTTTTTCCATGTTTTTGTATAAGCTTAGGCCTGAGGATATTTCCCGCATCAGTTGTTTCCACGCTTGCGTTTTTTGATTGGCCGCATAAGACCAGGATTCTTCGTCAGTGGAATCATCTTTTATTCCCATGATCGCAAAATGGGTGCTGATTCCAAAAAATGTATTAATTTTTACCATGAAGATCATGAAGAACTTGAAGAAATTGGTATTGACTTCAGGTGTTATATTGAAACGAAGTCACAAAAACTAAGCTTTTTTATCCCTTGCTTTGAGTATCATACGCAAGCAAGCACCTTATTCGAAAAAGCGTGTTGGCTCTTCCTTCATTATCTTCATGTCCTTCATGGTAATAAAAACATGTAAAAATTCTATAAAAAACATTGTGCTGCATCAGCACCCCGTAAAATGCCTTTTAATTGTATGATAGATTTCCATTTTCTCAATACCGGAATACGGGTAGAACGCAGTGAAACCCATTACAATGGCAATAAATTAGGCTGGGTAGAGTTATCACTCTACCCAGCCTACCTCGCTATAACTTATATTCTATAAAGACATCAGTAAGGATGATAATTCCTTAAAATCCAATGGCTTGAGTAAGTGATAGTTGAACCCTGCCGATTTCGAGAGCTCACGGTCTTCAGTCTGCCCATAACCGGTTAAAGCAATCAGGAACGCATCCCGGAATTCCGGCAAAGCGCGCAGCCGTTTGGCGACCTCATAACCGTCCAGATCGGGGAGACCAATATCGAGCAGCACAACTTGCGGATGGAATTCTTGCGCCCGCTCGATCGCTTTGATGCCGCAATCGGCCATTTCGACCTCATGCCCTTCGGCTTGCAACAGCATCGTCAGACTTTCCGCCGCATCGGCATAGTCATCCACAACCAGAATACGAAATTTGGATATCGGTAACGCGGATTCGGTTAGCGCGGATTTGGTAGCGGATGAATCCATCGACAATGTCGGCAGCCGTACTGTAAAGACGCTGCCCTGACCGATGCCGGCGCTCGCTGCGGTGATCGTGCCGCCATGTATTTCGACCAGTTGGCGCACCAGAGTCAGTCCAATGCCCAGTCCGCCCTGGGAATGGGCCAGGGAATGGTCTGCCTGAATAAAGAGGTCGAAGATATGAGGAAGAATATCGGGGGCGATGCCGATGCCGGTATCCCTGATCTCGATGACGGCATCAGAACTTTCCCGTATTACGGTCAATGTGATTTTACTGCCTTCGCTGGTGTATTTGGCGGCGTTGTTCAGCAAATTGGACAGCACCTGCGCCAACCGGACACGGTCGCCTTCAATCCATTGCGGTGTACTGGTCTGTGAGATGATCAGCTCCTGTCTACGCGATTCGATCAGAGGACGATTGGTTTCTATAGCATTATTCACAATGTCGGTAAGTTCGAAACATTCGAGCTTCAGGCTGATTTTCCCCTGCATGATGCGAGCAACATCCAGCAGGTCATCAAGCAGCCGCGCCATATGAGTCACCTGGCGGTCGATGATATTGCAGCTCAATACCAGCTTGGGATCGGTCGTTTCCTGCATTTTTAGCAACTGCACAGCATTGCGGATGGGCGCCAGCGGATTGCGCAGTTCGTGGGCCAGCATGGCCAGAAATTCGTCTTTACGGCGGTCCGCCAGACGTAGCGCTTCCTCGGCGCTCTTGCGTTCGGTAATGTCGCGCAGGGCGATCACGTAGCCGGGTTGTCCGTCCCAATCCAGCGGCGAGGAACGCATTTCCGCCCAGACGAGTCCGTTCGGGCGGATCAGATTAATGTCCTGATAGCTGTTTTTTTCAGGATTGACTGGAATCGCCAGCGATTGACCGATTATCGGACTGCGTGCCAGCAGGATTTCGGCAGCTTGGTTGGCATAGAGTACGACGCCCTGGCTATCGACAACCAAAACGCCGTCGGTGATAGTGTCGAGAATCAGGTCGAGCTTGGAGAGACGCATGATGGTCATAGTCGGTAAGTTTGCTTAAACGATGATAGTTTGTGAGCCGACTCCTTTAGCTTCGGTGGTAATGGCGGCGATGATTGAAGGCACCCGCGATAGGTCGCCGAGCAGTTTCAGCACGGGTTCCGGCACATCGCGCACCAGCATCGGCGTCGCAAACACGTCTTTTTCCAGGGCTTTTTCCGGCATGCCCAATACTTCGACGACGTCTAAAACCCATTGTCCGGGATCGTAAAGGTTGGCGAGCGCAGCGCTAATCTGCTCGACCAGACGGCGGGTTTCGCTGTTCAACGAAACCACGTACAGCGTTAGAACCAGTTTGTGCTGTATTGCGCGGCGTTCTCCCTGAGGGGGAGCGATACGGGTGGTCTGGGCGATATTGCGAATTTGTACGGAAGACAGCGGCTTGCTGGCCAGTTCGAACTGAAAGCCTTCCTCATGTATGTCTTTCAGCTGATCCATGTATTCGGTGGCAAAGGCGGTGACGATGTAGATATTCAGCGTTTCGTCAATGGCTTTCAGACGGCGCAAGGTTTCCACGCCATCGATGCCGGGCATGCGCAGATCGAGAAAAATCAAATCGGGACGTTCGGCTAGGGCCATTTCGATGCCCTGTAAACCGTTCTCGGCTTCGCGAACCGAGAATTTATCTTCTTCAAGAATCAGTTTGAAGGCGCCGCGCACTGCAGGATCGTCATCAATTACCAGAATGTTGCTTGTCATATATCGTGTCTCTTGTGTTTTAGGGGTGAATGCTCAATCATGAGGTAATCGTAGCCGCAAACAGCAGCCATGTCCACGTCGTGTGTATTGGGTTTGAATGCTCAAACAGGGGGGAATCGTAGCCGCATGCAGCAGCCGTGTCCATCTATACTCTCCACCTGTATATTGCCCCCGACATCCTGAACCAGACGGCGGATGACCGACAAGCCCAGGCCGGTACCTTTTCCTGGCGGCTTGGTGGTAAAAAACGGATCGAAAATTTTGCTTTGCACATCTGTCGGAATGCCGGAACCGTTATCGCTTACGCTCAGTTCCAGCATCCCCTCTATGGGCATGACCATGATTTTGATTTGCGGCTGTGGGCTGTCAGCTAGCGCGTCGCGGGCGTTAATGATCAGATTGACCAGAATCTGCTGCAGACTGTCGGCGCTACAGCGGATGGCCGGCAGATCGTCGGCGGCATCGACTTCAACGGCTATGCCGGCTTTGTTCAATTCGCCTTCCAGCAGCAACAGACTTTGTCTGATGACTTCCGCGATCCGGCAGTTGCCGCTTGGGATCGATCTGGTGTGGACAAATAGCAGCATGTTGCTGACAATCTTCTTGATGCGGTGAATTTGCTGCAGCGCCTGATCGAGAACTTCCTTTGATTTTTCATCAGTACTTCTGTCTGCGGCGAATTCGACAAAATTCATCACGCCCATCAGCGGGTTGTTGATCTCATGCGCCACGCCGCCGACCAGCGTTCCCAATGCCGAGAGTTTCTCCATTTGCAGCATGTGTTCCTGGTTTTCCTGTAGTTTGGTGTAGGCCAGCCGGGTTTGTTCCAGCAGGCGGGCGTTTTCCAGGGAAATCGCAGCCTGGGCGGTCAACAGTTCGGTCATATCGGTTTTTTCGGCGGTAAATACACCTGTCGACAGCCGATTCTCCAGATAGAGCAGGCCGATCAGTTCGTTTTGCTTGATGATCGGCAGGCACAGCACCGAACGCAGTCTCAGTGCCTGCACTTCCGGGCTATCCTGAAACTCGCCTTCTGCCATCGCATCGTGCAGTAACACTTTTTTGCGAGTGCGCAGCACGTAATTGACGATGGCGCGGCAGATGCTGCTGCGGGTCTGGTTAAGTCTGAGGTGCTGGCGTTTAACGATGTGTTTTTTGCCGACATGGTTTTCCGCGGCGACCAGCAGTTCATCCGCCTCCTTGATCAGCAGGTAGCCGTGCTGTGCTCCCGAGCTTTCCAGCACTACGTTCATGATTTTTTGCATCAGCTGATCCAGATCGACTTCCGCCGACAGGGCCAGCGCCGACTTGATCAGATAATTGAAGTCGAGATTCGGCAGGGTAGCCGGCGCGTCGAGGGCAACGGTTTTTTCGGCGCGAACCGCGTGGTCGGGGTCGGTGTAAGGGTGACACTGCTGCAATAGTTCGCTGTTGCGATCGGCGCGGCACACCCGGTACATGCGCCGCGCCGCATCGTAGTAAAGTTCGGCATCGCCGAGATTGCCGGCTGTCAGCACCTCGGCCAAGGCTTCGTATAAATGGCCGGTGAGCTGGCCGTAGTTTTGTGCCTGGGCGATCGCGATGGCATCCAGATACAAGTTGCGGGCGTCGCGCATTTGGTTCCGGGCGCGGGCGATCTCGGCATGAACAAAGGCCAGAAAGGGTTTCAGCAGCGGTCCGAGACGGGCCCAGGTTTCCAGTTCGGCCAGCAACGGCGCGATTTCCGCTTCAAGCGCCGGCCAGTCGGCACCCTGCGGCCAGCGAAGGCGATTGACGATACGGAAGACATACCAGAGACGTTTCAGCACGTTATCGGTCAGGCCGTGCAGATAGCGTTCCACCGTTTGCAAGGACGCTGCCGCCGCCGCGTAATCGCCCTGATAATGCTGGGCGAAACCCAGCAGCGCAAAATAACTGCCGGAAGCGGAGACATAATTGTCGGCTTCCCAGCGCGCCAGCGTTTCGGTCATGTCCACCGGCCGGTAATCGAGTTTCATCGGCGCCACCCAGCCGGCCAGCACGGCTTCGGCGAGGCCGACCGAGAACGACAGCTGGTTCTTGCGGGAAAATTGCAGGCATTCCTCGGCGGCTTCTTCAACCAAACGCAGATTGTTGCCCTGCACCAGCAAATTCCACATCAACGGTCCGTAGGACAGGCCGGCGTTATACAAATCGCCGCAATTCTTGCCGCACTGTACGGCTTTGTGACAATAATCGACGATCTCGGCCGGATGGCTGCGCGAATGCATGTTGCACCAGACAATGCCGTTCATGCCACGGGTGGCGCCAAAAGTATTGGGATGCTTGGCGCACAGGTCGTGGGCCAGGTCCTCGTAAAGGAATGCCTGTTCGAACTTGCCCTGTTCGCCGAGATTGAGGCCCATGATCGAAAACGAATAAATTACCGATTCGTCCATGCCGCCCTGCAGGCAGTGAAGCGTCGATTGCGCCGCCGACAGATACAGCTGCGGCACCAGACCGGACATATAAAGATCCGGGATTAGCTCGCTGTAAAACGCCAGCTCGATCTTGCTTTTGCGGTCCTGGGTAAAAGGCATCTGCAGGATAGTCGTCCAGACGTCGCCCTGCTGTTCGATTTCCGCCATTAAGGCCAACATCCGCTGTTGGGCCGTCTCGGGCTGTTCGGGAATTGATTTGTCGAAATAGGCTAGGCCGCGGTTGGCGGTCGCTATCGCCTTGTTGAAATTGCCGAACGAGGACAATGACGTGGTTTGTTCCGCCAGGGCTTCGGCTTTGTCCAGGTCGCTGGCGGCGTATTCGATCAGATGATTAAGCAGCACTTCCGATCTTTCATAACGGCCGCACATCAGCTCGGTCTTGGCCAGACGCTGGTAAATGCGAAAACTCAGATCGTAAGCCTGTTGCCAGCAATCGCTCGGCAGATAGTCGTGGGCTTTCTGGAAAAAATCGTTGGCGGCATCGCCGGCCAGTGCATCCAGCGCCTTGTTGCCGGCATGGAAGTTGATAGTGACCAGCCGATACGCCAGTTCCTGATCCAGGTTCGCCGGGCGGCCCAGATTGAGGTGGGCGGCAATGGTGAACAGGTTGTCCAGGGTTTCAAGATCGGTTCCTGCCGGTACTGCCTGCAGCAGACGGTTGCCGATGCGCCAGTGAATAACGGGCTTGGCTTGGGGGTCGACCTGGCGCAGCACCGCTTCCTGAACTCGGTCGTGAACGAACTGCAGATCGGATTTGTTTTCCAGCAGCATGCCCAGATTCAAGACCGGCTTCAAATCCTCGAACAGCTGTTCGATGCGCATATCCAGCACCAGCGCCACATCTTCGGCGCTGAAACGGTTGCCCATGCAGGCGCAGTGGTCGAGGATATGCAGGGTTTTTAAGGGCAGTTTGCTCACCTTGGAGCTGAATAATTCCACTACCGAGGTCGGCATCTGCGTGTCGCGAATCCGCTTGATGTCCCAGTGCCAGAGTTGTTCTGCGTCGGTATTCAGCAAATCCTCGTTATACAGCCAGGCCAAACTTTCGCTGACGAACAGCGGGTTGCCTTCGGTCAGGTGGGCGATAAATTCCGCCAGATTGGCCGTGGTTTCCAGCGAGGAATCGAGGATGTAGGCCACCATCTCGTGGCAGTCGGCGTCGGTTAGTGCCTCCACACGAACTTCCGCGAACGGGCTGTGGTTTTCCTGAATTTTGCGGATCAGTTTGCTGAGCGGATGGCTGCTGTCGACTTCGTTGTGCCGATAGGCGCCGATGAAAAACAGGAAAGGATGCTCTTGATGGTTGTCGAACAGGTTTTGCAGGAAATCGAAGGTTGCGCTGTCGCACCATTGCAGGTCGTCGATAAACAGCACCAGCGGATTATCCTCGCTGGCGAGACAGGCCAGAAACCGGCCGAATAGATTGTTGAAACGGTTACGGGCTTCCACCGGCGGCAGATGCGGCACTTCCGGCTGGCGGCCGATAATGAATTCCAGTTCCGGCAACACATCGATGACGACGCTGCCGTTATTTTCGACGACGTCGAGTATCTTGGTCCGCCACTGCTGAACCTGACTATCGCTTTCGGTCAAAAAGATGCGGATCAGATTGCGCAAGGCCTGAATCAGCGAACTGTAGGGGATGTTTTTCTGGTATTGGTCGAATTTGCCTGAGGTGAAATAACCGCGATTTTTGACCAGTGGTTTTTGCAGTTCCTGAATCAGCCGGGTTTTGCCGATGCCGGACAGGCCGGAAATAAATACCGAGCGAAATTTGCCGCTGATGACTTCGTGGTATTGCTGCTGTATCAGCTGGCTTTCGGTCTGACGGCCCACCATTTTCGAAATAAAAATGACCCGGCGGCTGCGATCGTGCTGGCCGATCGTAAACGCCGATACCGTGCCGGTGGCGGTGTATTCATTCTTGCAACGGGTCAAGTCGGCCAGTAACCCTGCGGTGCTCTGGTAACGTTTCTCCGGCTGCTTGACCGTGAGTTTGGCGATAATATCGGCCAAGGCTTGGGGAATCTCAGGTTTGAGCTGATTGACTTTAGGCGTTTCCTCGGCCAGATGCGAATGAATCAGCTCCAGCGGATCGCTGGAAAAAAACGGCAGCTGGCCGGTAAGCAGCTCATAAAACACGATGCCTAATGAATACAAATCGGTGGAGAAATCGACTCTATAGTTGATGCGGCCGGTCTGTTCCGGCGAGGTGTAGGCCAAGGTATGGCGTACGAATTCCGGGTCGTAGATAAAATGGCTGACATCGCGAATGTCGAGCGGGGTGATGAAATCGGTCAGCCGCAGGGACAGCGTCCCCGGTTGCAGCAGAATATTGTGGGGCTTGATGCCGCCGTGGGTAATGCCGGCATCGTGTACTGCTTGCAGGGTATCGGCCAGGGTACAGGCCAGCGTAAAAAAATCGTTGAGATCGAGTTTGTTTTGCTGTTTCGCCCAACAGTTCAACGGTTGTCCGGCGAACCAGGGCTGAACGATAAACTGCTGGTTGCCGTAAGACTCCAGGGCGATCGGCGTAGAAACCCGCGGATCGTGCAGCACTTTTAGGCGTTCAATTTTCTGGCGCAGATGTCGGGACTGGTCGTCCCAGCTCGACAGCAGCTTCAGCAGTTTGATGATCAACGGCTGATCCGGGACGTGTTTGTGGTAGCCCTTGAATACCAAGGCCTGAAAGCTTTCTCCAAGTTTTTCGGTAACGATGTAGTTGCCCAGTTTCGGCGCGCCCTGCGGTTGATTGTTTGTTGTTGTTATATCAAGCATTTGAGATAGGCTCTGTGGAACGTAGGGTGATGCCCGGGCATGGTAAAGTAATTTTCAGGCCAAAACCAGGGATTTTGCGATGATGAGGTCGTAATCGCGGAATTTAAGCAAACGACAGAAATGTTTCATAGGCTTTATAAATGATTGCTGCAAGACAGGAGTCAAGTAAGTAGTCGTTTAAAAGTCTTTTAATATTTTTGTTCACCACAAAGAGCACGAAGAGCACGAAGGCAATGATTTTTCTTCATGATCTTCGTGTCCTTCGTGGTAAATAGTTTTTTTCACTTAGTTAAAAAACTTTTGCTTCCCTACTTAGTCCCCAGAAGCGATAGTGAAAATGCAGGCTTTACGAAATCGGGTCGAGTCATTGCGTAACTATGTTGCATAACCCTTGTTGGCTATGCAACGAGTAAAACAGGACGGCTGGAGTCGTCGAAAGGCATTAGCGATTCCCCGTTGCTATCGTGAGTCGCGCGTGTTGCGCCGATTGAATTTTGAGCGCTGTTTTACACCCAATTCCTACCCGATACTCGCTAGGCTTTGCGAAGCAGCCATCCGGCGTCCGCCGGATTCAAGTACGTCAATAATATCATTGCATTTAATGATATTTTCCTGATGTGCCAAAATAGCGTCAGCCAACGTTGTAATCGCGTGCCAATTTGGCCGATCACTGACAAAATTGAATGCCGCCAGAAATAGCTCGGTCATTTTTCTTTCCCTCAATTCAGCACTGTCGATAAAGCACTCAAGATACTCGTTGACAATCTCCAAATCGGATGAGCCACCATAATACTGTAGTGCATTGACATTCACCAGTTCCGGGCTAATCGGTTCGTTGTCACGCAGTGAAACATATCTGGCTTCGGCTAAAGGTCCAGCGAGTAGATTGATGATATCGGCTTCGAAGGCGTGTTGATAAGCATGCTTCTGTGCAGTTGAAAAATCTTTTGTGGCCTGATCAAGCGATGACGGTAGGGTATGAATTAAGCGGCCGCCTTCTACTTTAGCGATATAGTGATCAGAGGATTTGCCTAAAAACTCGGATGATTGAACATCCTTATTCAACGGCTTAATAAAAATCTGAAAAAAAACCGGCGGCAGTCCTTTTTGTTGGTTGCCAAGATAAATAGCGACCGCATGTCCTGCTTCATGAATTGCTATTTTCCTGCTAATTTCTTGATGGGCCAGCTGGCTTGTATTTTTTAAATTGTGGGTACGGTTCATAAAGAATCTAATTAAATAATGCATATGGACGAAACAGCTGCCCGCATTATCAAAGGGAAAAGTAAGGTAAGTAACAAGTGAGGTTTCGGAGCAAAATCAGGAGTCGGATTAAGTCTTGCCGATTAACTTATCCCTGGCGCGATTTTGTTAGTCAATGACTAAGGTCAATATCCTGAAGAGGTATCGTCATGCTGAACTCTTCAGGATTTGAAGTTGCTTCATTTTTGCTTTTTAATGGTGAATGGCATGGTCTATTTTTGTTAAATTATTGCAGTGTCATTACCTTCTTGATCAACAAGACAGGGCAATAACTTATTTAATAATAATAAACTGAAAATAAAAATAAAAAAATAAGTACAAATACCTATTAAACTCATCCACTGATAAATATTTCCGGGTGTTCCGCTTGTCAACCTGATGTTTGGCTGCGTCTAAATGGCGCTCGTAGGCACCCCATCGGTGTAATAACAGCCAAGGTTAAAAGTTGAAGTAACGCTTTCAGTTGTTTAAAAAACCTCATCTTTACGCTGACCAAAAACAGTCGCAAGCAACGTGCTGGCGGCTGATGGATTGCCGCGACTGAACCGCTTGATCTTGAATAAGCGGTACAGTTTCCCTCTTGGAAAAAGAGGGGTTAGGGGAGGTTTATCCTAGAAAAATCATTTGATCCACGAAAAACACAAAAAGCACGAAAATATTCAAAGAGATACCCAGTTGTAGATCGTCACCCAAAGGGTGAATGACTGCGTAATACAACATACTGATTTCTTTCGTGTCGCCTAGAGGCGCCTACTTTTGGCCTTCATGCTTTTCGTGGACTAACTGCGGTTTTTAGGTTTATTCTTCCACTAAGTAGTCGTTCAAAAGTCTTTTAACATTTTTTAGTAACCACGAAGAGCATGAAGTTAACTATTTTTCTTCATGTTCTTCATGGTAAATAAGGAGACAAATTTTTTTCATTTTGTTAAGAAATTTTTGGTTGCCTACTTACCTGCCGCCGCAGCAATTTGGCTATCCGTTTTTGCACTAGCATCTTGGCGGCGTCTGCGCCGATATGGGCTTCACCGCGCTGTTTAGCTAATTCCATTTGTTTTTCACGCTCCATGAACCGGGTTTTCTGTTCAGGGCTGATCTTATCGTAACAATGAGGGCAGCTTACCCCTTGCAGATATTTGTCGCTGGCTTTGTCGACTTCGGTGATCGGCAGGCGGCAGGCGTTGCATTGGTCGTAATTGCCTTTTTCAAGCTGGAGATTCACCGTTACCCGGTCGTCAAAAACAAAGCATTCGCCTTCCCAAAGCGTTTCCTGTGCGGGGACTTCTTCCAGATATTTTAATATCCCGCCTTTGAGATGATAAACCTCGTCGAAACCCTGTTCTTTTAAGAAAGCCGTGGATTTTTCACAGCGGATGCCGCCGGTGCAAAACATCGCGACTTTTTTGTGTTTTTCGGGATCGAGATTTTCTTTAATGTACTGGGGGAACTCGCAAAAGCTGGTGGTATTCGGGTTAATGGCGTTTTTAAAGGTGCCGACTTTATATTCGTAGTCGTTGCGGGTGTCCACCAGTATCACCTCAGGGTCGGAGATCAGTTTATTCCAGTCTTTAGGGTTGACATAAGTGCCCACCACGCGTTTAGGGTCGATGCCTTCCACGCCCATCGTCACGATCTCTTTTTTGAGTTTAACTTTGGCGCGGTTGAAAGGTAGGCTGTCGGTCAGCGATTCCTTGTGATCGATATCGGCTAGACGCGGGTCGCTGCGCAGCCAGTCCAGCACGGTGTCGATAGCCTGACGCGATCCGGCTATGGTGCCGTTGATGCCCTCGCCGGCCAGCAGCAAAGTGCCGCGAACCTGATGGGCTTCCATCATCTGATGCAGGGGTTGACGCAAAGCCTGATAATTTTCCAGGGTGACAAATTTGTACAGAGCACAAACAACTATTTGAGACATTATTATTCCTTGTTGCCAGCCGGAACGTAAATCCGGTGCGGAAAAACTATCGGTTTTCAGGGGATTGATGTCCTGAAAGTAAAAGTCTCTTTTGAGACGGCGCTTGTTTTAGTCGAAAAAAAGCGCTCAAAAGAGCGCGTGAATGATAACGCTAAGCTTTCCAAAAGCCATTGTATTGATAATCCGGTGGTTGGGCGATTCCCGAGAAAGGTCATGCCGTCAGGCAACAGATATGCAGAAAAAACATGATCCACGAAAGACACGAAAAGCACGAAAAAAACAAGCTAAGGAATCAAAATAAAATAACGCCTACAATTCAATAAAGCTTGTATTTAAACCACGAAGGGCATGAAGATTTTAATCTTTTGATACTTTGTGTTCTTTATGTACTTCATGGTTAAAAATATGATTTGTCCAGGTTAATTAACTGATGTTACGCGCGTACCTATAAAAAATCGTAGTCCACGAAAAACACAAAAAGCACGAAAAACGAACGGGGTGCATAGAAGCCTGTCGAAAATGCACCTTGATTACAATGAACCTTGGTTAGTATCGTTATGCCGGCATGAATGCCAGTTCCAGTCACATTGATATGATATGAATGAATAATTTGGCATTACACCTTCAGTCGAGAAATATAAGGCTTTACATTTTTTCGTGGCTTTCGTGCTTTTCGTGGACAGTGCGTAACATCAGTTAATTGATTTTCATTCCTAAAGAATCAGATTATAGGGCTTTCGTGGACAATTCTTTGGGTAGATTCATTATTAGAAATCACCTGAGTTTAGGGCCGCTTAATCTGGAATGTCCGATTTTGGTAAACAACGACCAGGCTGTCAGGGCGAATTTCTTGTAGCAGCAGCGCGTCTTTTATTTGCTGTCCCGGCTTATATTTGATCATATCGATCATGACCCAGCGATCTTCGGGTTGCTGTGAATAGACGAAGACATTGATGGCGAATTTCGGTACCGTCTGGCGAAAGTCGAAAGGCAGATCGTTTAAAAAGAGCAGGTCATTTTTTACCGGTATCGTTTCAGATGGTGCCGGTTGAATGTCGACAGCCGTTGGTATTGGTGGTGTTGCTTTGCTCGCAGTAGCGGCTTGCTTAAGGGTGTCGGCCGCCGGTTTTTTTGCGATAACCGGCTTGATCGGTAACGGAGCCGGTTCCGGTTTTTGCCCGTCAATTAATTCGGCAATAGAGCTTGCATCGGGTTTGGATTTGGGTGTCGGTGTTTCCGTTTGGGATTTGGATTCAAGCGGGGTTTCTTGTGCAGGCAGGGACTTGGAAATAAATGGCGTCTTGTCTGGCGTCGACCTTAAGTCATTTTGGATAAACCAGACGAAGCCGCCGATAACCAACACATTGGCGACAATAAGGAAAACAACAAACTTGGCGGTCTTGCTAGGGTGCTGCTGCGGCTGAGGCAGAAGAATTCTATCGTTGACGGTTTCAGGCTGAAGCGCTTGTCTTTCCTGTTCCGATTTACGTAAGGCATTTAGAATAAAAGACATGATTAATCGGTTATTGCTAAGTGAGGGACATCAAGCGTATTCGCTCTGTTTTTAAGATGAGGCAGGGTCTGGCTTCCCACTATGCCGTCTTCCGGTAATTGATGCTGATGCTGAAAATTGATCACGCGGGCAACTAACTTGTCATCATAAAAACGCGGTTGTTCTACGGCTTCAGTTTTCCCGTCAATGCTATTCAACAGATGACGCAACCAGAGCACATTATCCGAGGTCTGGTGGGGACGTATCAATTTGCCATCCGGGATGGGCGGCGGCTCCAGTATTAAATAATAACCGTTCCAATACTTCAACGCATCCGCTAGCGGAAAGCCCATGTCATCTTTAAAATGAATCATGGGCTTATGTTGTCCGAATCCGGTAAGCAAGGCATGGAACTTGTCTTCGCCGGTCAATGAGAATTCCAGAATAGCAGGATGATTAATGGCCAGCAGGTCTTTCCAGTTGGCTTTGCCTGATACGCAGCGCAGTCCCGTTGTTTCTACGTAATGACAATCCAGTTGATGATGCTCGGGGATGGGCTTGCCCCATAGCTTCAATGCGCCGATTAATGCCGTATTTAGGGAGTGATCGGGATTATTGATCCAGTCATAAAACGGTGTCGTTTTAGCCGCAGCAACGGGAGTGATTTCAGCTTCCGTTTGCAGGACAGGGTAGGGTATTGCCATAGTAACCGGGGCCTGACTAGTCGTTTTTGGCCAATGGTAAATGCCCGCAGCAATACACGCTAAAAACAGCAGGCTTAATAATGGGATCAGGTAAGACGGTTTTTTATCGGCAACCCCCAGCGTTTCATGGGCAGCATGGTTAACCAGGGCGGGCGTAACAACGTAAGTATTGGTTGAGTAAGCGCCAAGCAAGGCGCGATCACAGAGAACGTTAATCACTCTGGGTATACCGGAAGAAAGTTGGTAAATTTTACGTATCGCGCTGTCTTTAAATATATCCGGACGACCGTTACACACCATCAGCCGATGCTGGATATACGCCCGGGTTTCATCCAGCGATAACGGCAACAAGTGGTAGCGGGCGGTAATGCGCTGATTTAACTGGCGTAAATCTTTTCGATTCAGTAATTCTTTCAATTCAGGCTGGCCGACCAGAATAATTTGCAGTAATTTTGTTTTACTGGTTTCCAGGTTGGTCAACAGGCGAACTTGTTCCAGCACTTCCAGGCTTAAATTCTGCGCTTCATCGATCAGCAAAACCGTACGTCTGCCGTTGGCATGGGCGGTGAGCAGATGTTGGTTTAAACGGTCGATCAGGTTTTTTAACGATTGCCGGTTTTTGTCATAACTAATGCCAAGTTCATCGCAGAGGGTAGCCAATAATTCGATTGCATTAAGCTTTGGATTCAATATCAGGGCAATATCGATATTTTTCGGTATTTGTTGCAATAGGCATTGGCAAAGCGTGGTTTTGCCGGTACCCACTTCGCCGGTTAAAGCGACAAAGCCCCCGCTAAAATTAATGCCGTAAAGAAGATGAGCCAAACCCTCCTGATGGCGCGGGCTCATATAAATAAAGTGCGGATCGGTCGCGATCGAAAACGGCAATTCGCTAAAATGAAAGTAGGCGTTATACAAGGTGATGAAATTTTCCGGTAAAGAAAATAATGATGAATTATTGTAACTCAATGTTCAAGTTTTTAATTCTTGATATTAAAGTACCCTGATAAATCAGGTCTTATAGCTATAATTACTGTTATGTGATGTTTGAACCCATGAAAAGAAGCCTCTAAATGTTAGGGGTTGACACCCTCCCTCCTAGATCATCCGGCATGGTTTATTGCAGGTAAGCAAATTGGCTGAGTCGCAGACTGAGTGAAGGGGTGTTGATTCTCTCGGACAGCCGCGTAAATAATGCGGCAGAAGCTAAGATGTGTAGGTATAGCCAGAAGATCGCCAGGCATTTCTGTTATATTAAGAAGTCGTATTGCCAGCCATAATCCCATTCCGAATATATGAATAATCACTCTACTATGCCCGCTGCCGAGGCTTTTAAATTGCTTAGCATCAATAATAAAATAACGGCTATTGATGTAAGGTCAGAGGGGGAACATCAAAAGGGACACTTTGAAAACACAGTAAATATGCCGATACTTTCTGATGCCCATCGTCATGATGTAGGGTTGACCTATAAGAACGAAGGCTCGGAAGCCGCCAAGGTGCTTGGACATGAACTGGTCAGCGGCGAGTACAAAGAACGGATGATCCGGCAATGGTGCGAGTCGATCAAAAGTCATCCTCAACAACTAGCTTTTATCTTTTGTTGGCGCGGCGGACTGCGATCTCGATTAGCTCAAGATTGGATTTATCAACAAGGACTGGACGTTTTTCGGGTTGATTCCGGCTATAAGGGTTTACGGCATGAGGCTCTTAAGGTGCTGGAAAATCCTGTTCCCTTTGTGATTCTTTCCGGCATGACCGGATCCGGGAAAACCCGCTTAATTCATAAACTCCGCCACTTTGTCGATCTTGAAGGGCTTGCCAACCACAGAGGCAGTGCTTTCGGGGCGCATTTTGGGACAAGCCAGCCTCAGCAAGGCACGTTTGAAAACAAGTTGGCGCAATCGCTTTATCACGTTGCCGATAACACTGTGCTTGAGGATGAAAGCCTCAATATTGGCCGGTGCCACCTGCCTGATAGCTTTTATGCCCGAATGGTCCCGGCGCCGATGGTGATGATCGAAACGCCAGTGCGGATTCGGGCGTTGGAAATTTTTAAGGAATATATCCAAACACCTGTTGCAGGCGGCATGCCGTTGCATGAACTGGAAAACAGTTTTGCGAATAATGTAGACAGGATCAGAAATAAGCTGGGCGGTTTGGAATGCGATAACATTAAAAACCTGCTGAACCAATCCTTTCAATTCGATGCGCTGAATGAAGATTGCACCGACGCTTATCTCGATTGGATCGAACGCTTGCTGACGCACTATTACGATAAACTGTATAGCCATTCGCTGTCGTTGAAATCACGAAAGACCTTATATAAAGGATCGTGGCAGGATTGTCTGGATTTTTTAACGCATCTGCATCATGAATAATAAGTCAACGCCGATAGTTTCAGACCTGGTTTTGCTCGGCGGCGGGCATGCCAATATTCAGGTGTTAAAAATGCTGGCCATGAACCCGATTGGCGGCCTTAGAATCACTTTAATATCCGATCAAACCCATTCGCCTTACTCCGGGATGATACCCGGCTATTTGGCGGGCTATTATTTCTATGAAGATTGTCATTTCGACTTAAGACGAATCTGCGAAGAACTGGGCTTGCGTTTTATCAAGGCTAAAATCATCGGAATAGACCCGCAAAGGAAAAAAATCCAGCTGGAGAACAGGGCGGAAGTCGGTTACGACTGCGCGTCTATTAACGTGGGTATTGAGCCTCGGAGCCTAGAAAATCTATCGCCCGAAGCGACTGTAAAACTGATCCCGCTTAAGCCGATTTCCAAATTTCTCGCGCATTGGGATAAGTTGATTGCCGATTTAAAGGCTTATAAAGGTAGCGATACTCTGCAACTTGCCGTTGTTGGCGCCGGTGCGGCAGGTGTTGAAATCTCGATTATCCTGAAAATGTTAATCGATCAACACCAATGGAATGCCGGGGTTAGCCTCATTCAGCGACATGAGTTTCTGATTTCGGCAAAAGACCGTTTAGCCCAAGGTAAGCTGTCAAATACCCTCAAAAAGTTGGGTATAACCGTCTTGCAAAATACCCAGGCGCTTAAAGAG
This sequence comes from Methylobacter svalbardensis, assembly GCF_037671525.1. Classification (NCBI taxonomy): domain Bacteria; kingdom Pseudomonadati; phylum Pseudomonadota; class Gammaproteobacteria; order Methylococcales; family Methylococcaceae; genus Methylobacter; species Methylobacter svalbardensis. The sequence continues at coordinate 10,002 of NZ_JAWPOH010000041.1, read as the reverse complement.
CAGGAAAACGGCTTGATGCTTAAAGATGAACAAGGATTTGTTTATACTAAAGATTTTTATCGGATCTTGATGGCTACGCAAGCCTCGGCGCCTAAGTGGTTTAAACGCTCAGAGCTGCCGGTGAGCTCTGAAGGTTTTTTAACGGTCACCGAAAAACTGCTGGTTGAAAATGAACATGACCTGTTTGCCGCCGGAGATTGCATACATTTTTCTCCTGCTCCTTTGAAAAAGGCAGGCGTTTATGCAGTGCGCCAAGGAAGAGTGCTTGAGCATAATATTCGCGCTTTTTTTACCGGAAAGTCAGAGTTAAAAAACTTTCATCCCAAAAAAAACGTGTTGTCTTTAATCACTATAGGTGAGCGAAAAGCGCTGGTTCATCAAGATAGCCCGTCGATACTTAGATGGATGTGGCCTTCATTGTTGTGGATAGTTAAAGATGGGATCGACAGGCGGTTTATGCAGCGATTTCAGGCACGGACTTTTAGCATAAAGCCTCAGCATGTTAATAAAACCATGCCAGTGCCTAAAAGTACCTTGGTTCCGGAGGATTGGGAAAGCAATACCTGTGGCGGCTGCGGCAGTAAATTGGCGGCTTCCACATTAATACGCAGTCTGAATAAACTGGCTTTTCCCAAAGATGACGCTGTTTTGCTGGGCGTTAACGATGGCGAAGACTGCGCCTTGACCCGGTTTTCCGAACATGTCCTGTGCCTGCAAAGTATCGATCAATTCCGCTCGTTTATTTCGGATCCTTATTTACTGGGCCAAATTGCGACCCAGCATGCTTTAAGCGATGTCTATGCGATGGGCGGAATTGCCAAGACCGCACAAGTCGGTTTAACCCTAGCGGCTGCGAACAAGAAAATTCATCAGGAAGATATTTTTCAACTGATGTCGGGTGTGCTGGATATTCTGACTAAAAGCGCCGTATCTCTGGTCGGCGGCCATACCGGTGAAGGAGCGGAACTGGCGATTTCTATTGCCGTCCAGGGCGAAGTCGCACCGGAGCAGGTTTTAAGAAAACAACTCACGCAATCGGGAAACCGGTTGGTATTGACCAAGCCCATAGGTACCGGCGCTATCTTCGCCGCCAATATGCTGGCTCAGGCCAATGGCAAACTGGTCGATGAAGCGCTTTCAAGCATGCTGGAATCCAATAAAACAGCTATGGAGATTATCAAAGGATTTGATGTTTCCGGTTGTACCGATATTACCGGTTTCGGCTTGTTAGGCCACGCGTTCGAAATGATGGGGAGAAATGATGATAACGCTTTGGGCGTTAAAATCGGCTACCAGGCGATTCCCTTATTTGATGGCGTTGGCGAATTATTTGCAAAAGGCTATTACGCCTCTATTGCGGAGGAAAATTATCAGTCTTTAACTGCGGTACTGAGTGCTGATGTCAGTAATCAAAAATTTCCGGCGCTGTTTGATCCGCAAACCAGCGGCGGGCTGTTGTTTTCAGTGCCAGCTGATCAGGAAGAAGCCTGTCTAAAAGCCCTGCATCAAAACGGCGTGACCAAGGCCTGCGATATAGGCGAGATTATTGGTCGGCGGGAAATAGTCATTGCTTAAAACAATGCTAAGTCATGCCGGTGCTGGCTGAGGTTCTTTGCTATAGAGCTTGATTAAATAACCGGCCATGTTCTTCCCTGCCGGGCAACCCTAAACGTGCGCCCATTTGCATACAACACAAAGCGCCTGCGGCACTGGCATATCGAAGCAGCGATTGCCACTCCATTCCTGCTGCCAGCGCCGCACAAAAAGCGCCATGAAATGCATCGCCGGCGCCCGTGGTATCAAGCGCAGTCAGCGGATAAGCAGATAGCGCGCCTTGCTGATTGCCGCGTTGCCAAATCAGCCCCCGCTCGCCCAGCGTGATAACGACGACGGGAGCCAGTACAGCGAGTCGGCTTAAGGCGCTGCGTTCGTTGTCGGCGTACTGGTTGGCAAATTTTTCCGAACAAACCAGATAATCGACGCAGCTCAGTAGCGCCAAGGTGCCTTCATGCACCGAGCCTGCATCCAATACCGTGGGGATGTTGGCTTGCCTGGCCTTTTCAGCCAGCGGCAATGAGATCAAGGGTTCATGCCCGTCGAACAATACCACCTTCGCCGGGATTTCAGTGAGGTTCAGCGCATCGGCTGATAAGGCTTGCGTGTCCCCCTTGTAATTGATCAAACAGCGCTTGCCATCGGGTTTAACCAATATCGCCGATAGCGGAGTAGGGGCGTCGCCGCGTATGACCAGCTGGGTGTTGACGCCGTAAGCATCGAATTCCTGGAGATGTTGGTCGCCGTAAAGATCGCGTCCCAAGTAACCGGCAAAGGCGGAAGTTAAACCCAGCTTGGCCACGCAAACGGCGGCATTGGCGGCTGGGCCGCCGCCGCAACTGAGCAGGCTGTCGGCCACTATTTTTTCATCGGCATCAGGCTGTCGGCTCACCGAGAAAATCAAATCATAAGAGGCGTGCCCTACGCACAGCACATCAACATTAATAGTCATGGTTTATAGTCTGCGAAATAGCTCAATTTTGATATATAGTTATTCAGGAAAGTGTAGCTGTTCTTATCTCGATAGCTATATTACAGGTTTTCCTAGTTGATGGATCCAAGGATTCAGTCGTAGGCTGGGCAGTCTTTTTTGCCCGTACCTTGCTTGCGCCGACTCAACATAACATATCCGTTTCACGGACTTTATAACGAGTGTAGAAGGACATATGTCGCCACAAATTATTTTCAAGCTCGTAGGATGTGCTGAATGCAGTGAAGCGCATCAATCGCGAATGATGGGCATCCTTCGTCAGCCCATCCTACAAATTCTGATTATGCTGTTGCTTTCTGCCTGTGTATTTGCAGGTGAACAACCGGTAATCAAGGGCGTATTAACCTTAAAAACCGCGACCGAGCAGGCCGTTCAGGACAATCCGGATCTGGCGCAGATGCAGGCCAGAGCGCAAGCCATGGCCGCTATTCCGTCGCAAATGGGGGCTTTGCCTGACCCTGAAATCAGTCTCAATGCGATGAGCCTGCCGGTTGATAGTTTTAGTACCCGGCAGGAAGATATGACGCAACTGGGAGCGGGTATCTCGCTGGCCATTCCTTTTCCCGGCAAATTGGCCTTGCGCGAACAGGCGGCGGCTTTTGAGGCGAAAGCCGCAATACAAAGTGTCACCGAAGTACGCTGGCGCTTATTAAGCGAAGTTAAAACCACTTGGTGGCTGATCTTTTATCTGGACAGGGCAATCCGGATTGTTGACAGCAACCATGCACTGTTGCAGCAGTTTGTTCAGATTGCCAGAACTAAATACGAAGTCGGCGAAGGTTTGCAGCAGGATGTATTGCTGGCTCAACTGGAGTTATCCAAGTTACTCGATCAGCAATTGCAGCTGAAAGCCTCGCGCCGCAATGCCGCCGCCAGCCTGAATGCGTTGCTGGATAAACCGGCCAACGAAGAGATCCATTTACCGGACAAGGTTGAAGCGCAATTGCCGAGCATTAAGCAGGAAACCCGGCTTTATCAACAGGCAGAAACATCCAGAGCCGTACTGGAGGGCAACCGCTTAGGTATAAATGCCGCGCAATCCCGCCTGGATCTGGCCAAAAAAGAGGTGTTGCCGGATTTTAATCTGAGCGCTGCCTATGGCGGTCGAGCGAATACGCCTGATGGTGACCGGCGGGCCGATCTGTTAAGTTTGGGCTTGAGCATGAATGTCCCGATCTTCGCCGTGCAAAAACAGGATAAGGCAGTTGACCAGCGCACCAGCGAACTCATGCAGGAAAAATACGCCTTACAGGATCAATGGAACAAGGTGCGCGCGCAAATTTCGCAAGGCTACAACGATTACCGGCGCGCCAAAGATCAGGTGGTGTTGTTTGAAACCGGCATTGTGCCGCAGGCAAGACAAACCGTCGCCTCGATGCTGGCGGGTTATCGGGTCAACAAGGTCGATTTTCTGAACTTGGTGCGCAGCCAGATTACCTTGTTCGAATACGAGACCCAGTATTGGAAAGCCTTTACCGAAGCGAATCAGTCGCTGGCTCAGTTAAGCGCGGCTGTTGGCGAGGAGGAAATTTATGAATAAGCAGTTAATCATTACCGCTATGTTGATGCTGGCTTTGGGTGTCGGCGTAGGCTATCTGCTTGCACCCAAGCCGGAGTCAGGAAGTCAGGAGCAAGCCCGCGCTGTATTACCGGATGATAAAAAGCCATTGTTTTACCGTAGCCCGATGAACCCGGCCGTCACGTCGCCCGTTCCGGCAAAAGATACGATGGGTATGGATTATATCCCCGTCTATGCCGACGACGAGGCGAAAACTGACGAACCAGCAGGCACCGTTAAAATCGATGCGGTTACCGTGCAAAACATGGGCGTACGGACCGCAATTGCCAAAAAGACCTTGCTCTCGCATGTGGTTCGAGCCGTTGGCCGCGTAGCGTATGATGAGGAACGTATCGTGCGTTTGCATCCCAAAACCGAAGGCTGGATTGAAACCCTGCGCGTCGATAAAACCGGTGAGTGGGTCAAGAAGAATGAAGATTTACTGAGTATTTATTCGCCGCAACTGGTGGCCAGCCAACAGGAATATATTCTGGCGTTAGACAGTCTTAACGTGCTGGAAAAAAGCCCGATTGAAGAGATACGCCTGGGTGCCGAAGAGCTGGTCAAAAGTTCCCTTGAGCGTTTGAAATTGCTGGATGTTCCTGCGCATCAACTGCATGATCTGACCCACACCCATCACATTAAAAAAGACCTGCATATTCATACTCCGGCAGCCGGCATTGTGATCAATATAGGTGCCCGCGAAGGTCAATATGTCACTCCGGCTACCGAACTTTATATGATTGCCGACTTATCCAAAGTCTGGGTATTTGCCGATATTTATGAATATGAATTGCCCTGGGTAAAAGTGGGAGATCCGGTTGACATGCAATTGGCCGGTGTGCCGGGGCGTATTTTTAACGGGCATCTGGCTTTCATTTATCCTTATGCCGAAGCGAAAACCAGAACCATCAAAGTGCGGTTGGTATTCGATAATGCCGAATTATTATTAAAGCCTGAACTATTCGCCGACGTAACCATCTACGCGGCTAAACAAGTCGATGCGGTGGTGATTCCCTCCGAAGCGGTCATTCGTTCAGGCGCGCAAACCCGGGTTCTTATTGTGCGCGGTGCGGGCAAGTTTGAACCGCGTCTGGTCATGACTGGCTTATCGTCTAGCGGCGATGTTGCCATTCTTCACGGCGTAAAAGCAGGCGAAGAAGTCGTCACTTCGGCACAATTTTTGATCGATTCCGAATCCAGACTGCATGAAGCCACGGCCAAAATGATGGAACCTTCAGCACCGCAACAGCCGGAGCCAAACCGATTGATCATGGAACAAGGAGAGCATCAACATGATTAGCGCATTTAAACCTATATGTGGGGGCGACTTCAGTCGCCCATTGAGCAATAGATTGCTGACTGACTGGGCGACTTGCGTCGCCCCCACAATTCCAGGGCACAATCATGGGATAGAGGGAATATCAACATGACTGATTTCATCATCAATAGTTCGCTAAAAGACCGTTTTATGGTGCTGCTGGCCGCGATTATCCTGGCCTTGGCAGGACTTTGGTCGTTTAAAAACATGCCGCTCGATGCGATACCGGATTTGTCCGATGTGCAGGTCATCGTGTTCACCGATTACGAAGGCCAATCGCCGCAGGTCATTGAAGACCAAATCACCTATCCGTTAACCACAGCCATGTTGGCTGTGCCTCATGCCAAAGTGGTGCGTGGCTATTCCTTTTTTGGTCTGTCGTTTGTCTATATCATTTTCGAAGACGGCACCGATATTTACTGGGCGCGGTCGCGGGTGCTGGAATATCTTAATTATGTTAAAGACCGGTTGCCGCAAGGTGTTACGCCGACCTTGGGTCCCGATGCCACCGGGGTAGGCTGGATTTATGAATACGCGCTGGTCGATAAAACCGGCAAACATGATCTGGCGCAGCTGCGTTCCATTCAGGACTGGTATTTACGTTATCCATTGCAAACCGTTTCCGGCGTTTCCGAAGTCGCCTCGGTGGGCGGTTACGTCAAGCAATATCAGGTGGAAGTCGATCCTAATGTGTTGCAGGCGTATAAAATTCCGTTATCCACCGTAATCACCGCCATCAAGCGCTCCAATAATGATGTCGGCGGCCGCTTGTTTGAAATGGGCGAAACCGAATATATGGTCAGGGGCTTAGGCTATATCAAATCCATCGCTGATCTCAAGACCATCCCGGTGGGTATCGATGCCAATGGCACGCCGATACGTTTGCAGGATGTCGCGCATATCCAAATTGGCCCTGAACTGCGTCGCGGTGTCGTGGAACTGAATGGCGAAGGCGAAGTGGCCGGTGGCGTAGTAATTATGCGCTTTGGCGAAAATGCCCTGAAGACCATTGAAGACGTGCGCAAAAAACTGAATGAACTCAAAAAAGGCTTGCCGGAAGGGGTTGAAATCGTCACCGTTTATGACCGTGGCAGCTTGATAGAACGCGCAGTAGACACGCTGAATAGCGCACTTACTCAGGAACTTATCATTGTTTGCAGCCTGGTCGCCTTGTTTCTGCTGCATCTGCGGTCATCGCTGGTGGTCGTTATCACCTTGCCGCTGGGTATTTTGATGGCATTCATTGTTATGAAATGGCAGGGCATGAATGCCAATATCATGTCGCTGGGCGGCATTGCCCTTGCCATTGGGGATATGGTCGACGGCTCTGTGGTAATGCTTGAAAATGCCCATAAGCACCTGGCCGCAGCCGCCGAAAAAAAACAGGCCGAACTGACCGAAAAAGAACGCTGGCAAGTCATCGGTGAATCATCCCGGGAAGTAGGCACCGGCCTGTTTTTCTCGCTGCTGGTCATTACCGTTTCCTTCCTGCCCATTATCACCATGCAGGCGCAGGAAGGGCGTTTATTCAGCCCGCTGGCCTTTACCAAAACCTACGCGATGGCGGCGGCAGCAATATTGACTATCACGTTAGTGCCGGTGTTGGTGGGTTATTTTGTTCGCGGCAAGATCATTCCCGAGCAAAAAAACCCGATCAACCGTTTTTTGCACTTTATTCACTCACCCGTTTTGAAGCTGGCGATGCGCTGGCGTGCGGTAACGTTAATACTGGCTGCCCTGTTGATGGCATCAATGCTATACCCGTTTTCCAAAATAGGCAGCGAGTTTATGCCGCCTCTGGATGAAGGTGATATTTTATATATGCCGTCTACGTTTCCCGGTATCTCCATCACCAAAGCCAGGGAACTGTTACAGCAGACCGACAAGATTCTGAAAACATTTCCCGAAGTACATCATGTATTTGGCAAGATCGGACGCGCAGAAACGGCAACAGACGCAGCCCCGTTAATGATGATGGAAACCACCGTGAGCCTAAAACCCCAGGAGCGGTGGCCTGATCCCGATAAAACCACCCGGCAACTCATGGATGAAATGGACAAGGCCATTCATTTTCCCGGCTTAGCCAACGCCTGGACCATGCCGATCAAAACCCGTGTCGACATGCTGTCTACCGGCATCAAAACCCCGGTAGGCATCAAGGTTTCAGGACCTGATCTGAACGTCTTGCAGTCTCTGTCGCTGGAAATCGAACGGGCGATGAAAACCATGCCGGAAACGCTGTCGGCCTATGGTGACCGAGCTGTCGGCGGCTATTTTCTGGATTTCGATATTAACCGGGAAGCCGCCGCGCGTTATGGACTGACCACCGGCGATGTGCAGGACGTTATTCAAAGCGCTATTGGCGGCATGAATATCACCGAAACCGTTGAAGGGCTGGAGCGATATCCGGTCAATCTGCGTTATCCGCGAGATCTGCGCGATAATCTGGAGGCGTTACGGCGCGTGTTAATCCCTACGCCCACCGGAAGCCAGATACCGTTGACCCAGGTGGCCGATATTAAATTCACCCGCGGCGCGGATGTGATTAAAACCGAAGATGCCAAACCCAATGCCTGGATCTATGTGGACATCAAGACCTCCGATATCGGCGGATTTGTTGCTCAGGCCCAAAAAAACCTGGCTGAACGCGTCAAACTCCCCGCCGGTTACACCGTCGCCTGGTCAGGCCAGTTTGAATACATGGAACGCGCGGCAGAACGGTTACGCATAGTCGTGCCCATCACACTGCTGCTGATTTTTATCCTGTTGTATTCTGCTTTCCGCAATCTCACCGAGCCCACTATCGTCATGCTAACCATCCCCTTTAGCCTGATTGGCGGTATCTGGCTAATCTACTGGCTGGGATTCAATCTGTCGATTGGGGTCTACGTCGGCTTTATCGCCCTTGCAGGCACAGCAGCCGAAACCGGCGTCATGGTGCTGAGTTTTATTGATATTGAAATAGATAAACTGCGCAAGCAAAAACAGGCGCCCTTGACCGCCGACGAAATCAGAGCTACTACGGAAGCCGCCACCGCTATGCGGGTGCGGCCGGTAGCGATTACCTCACTTGCCAACATCGTCGGCTTAATCCCCATTATGTGGGCCACCGGCACCGGTGCCGATGTCACCCAGCGTGTCGCAGCACCCGCGATGGGCGGCATGTTGACGGTGTTGATATTAAGTCTGTTGGTGTTTCCGGTAATCTATAGTCTGGTGTTGCAGTACCAGGAACAGCGCAAGTCAAAGCATGATCTATTAACCCGCGAACTATAAAGGAGGTGACGCTGAGAACAAGTTAACAACCTGAAAAACGATGTTACAAAAACTTTTTGAGCTACTCTGGAGAAAACCCATGAAAACAAAATCACTGATTACCTTAGCTTTAACTCTTGGATTACTGTCCGCTTGCGCGGAGATGAACCCGCATCCGATGGATATGAGTCAAGCCGTGCAAAACGCAACATCCAAAGCCGATCATGAGGCGCTGGCACAACACTATGAGGAAGCGGCGAAAGAAATGCAGCTTAAAGCTGACGAGCACAAAAAATTGCTTAGCCAATATCGGTCAAAAAGTTATCTCTACGGCAGACAGGCGGAAGATTTTAAAGCGCATTGTGAAAGGTTGATTGATGTCTATGAAAAAGCCGCCAAGGAAAACCTGGAAATGGCAAAGATGCATCGCCAGATGTAATGCTTCACACAGGCCAGGGGGTGGCAGTGTTGCCATCCTCTGGCAATAACTTAAAAACCCTTTTATAAAAACAGGATAGTCAAATGGCCGATTGTTGCAACGACAAAACTTGCGAGATCGAGGCGCTTCGTAATCGCCAAAGCTCGACACTTAAAATAGTGCTAGGTATTAATGTTGCCATGTTCATAGTGGAACTCACAGCGGGTCTAATCAGTGGCTCTGTCTCACTGGTGGCGGATTCTCTGGATATGCTTGGCGATGCCTTAGTATACGGCTTCAGTATTTACGTTGTTGCACGCGGCGCAAGAATGAAAGCCCGTGCAGCCCTATTCAAAGGCGGAATCATGGCGGCCTTTGGTTTTTTCGCTCTTGGGCAGGCCGCTTACAGGATTGTTTTTCCTGAGGTTCCTGTATTCGAGGCCATCGGTGCAATTGGTCTGCTGGCGCTCGCGGCGAATAGTATTTGTTTGGCTTTGCTCTGGCAACATCGAGCCGATGATATAAACATGAGTTCAGTTTGGTTGTGTTCGCGCAACGATATTATTGCAAATATCTCAATATTGTTTGCCGCCGCAGGTGTATGGTTTACTCATACAGGTTGGCCCGATATTCTAGTCGGTTTGGCAATTGCCGTTCTCTTTCTACGGTCAGCGCTATTTGTATTGCGCGAGGCTATTACGGAGTTTCGGTGATGAGAGGTGATGAGATGAGAGTCACAGAAAAGCCCATTTCCAGTTATCCATGGTATCTTCGGCCTTTTTTTTGGAATCAGAAAAGAAAATACGGACAGATTCTTAAGCCTGCATTGATTTGGGCCAGAGTCCCCAGTTTGTTTGCAGCAATAGCCCTGCTCTATGGGGCGCTGGACAGAAAAAGCAGCCCTA